>NZ_JBAKFX010000017.1:0-65368 GCF_037577855.1 Dethiothermospora halolimnae
ATCCTTTTACGTGGTTTTTCGCAAATTCTATTGTAAAAGGATGCTTTTATTTTGTAAAGATTTATTTCAAAATTTCCAGTAAAAATAGGAATTTATTGATTTCTACCTTATCTTAATCTAATCTTGTAAATCCAAGGGCTATCGCCCATTAAAATTTTTGAGATGCGAAACTTCTGATATTCCATATATTATATTGCTGTAACATATATTTGCTACAACAAAAGTTGGCTTATATTCTATAAGTGTTAATTTGTACTATAATCTTTATATACCTTGATATAACTTTATTCTACCACCTGATTATTTATAAAAAATTAGTTTTTTTTACATACTAAGAAAACAGACGGCTAACTTTAGCCGTCTATTTATGTCCTTCCTCTGGTACTATACATATAAACTCCAGAGTCTCTTTTCCCTTGTTCATAAATTGATGTAATTTCCCTGCTGGTACATAGGCAAAGGATCCTGCCTTTATTTCCTTATCTTCCCCTTCTAAGTGGAGTACCCCTTCTCCCTTTATTATATAGTTTATATGGGGCCAAGGATGGGTGTGTCTTGGGGTATGACCTCCTTCTCCAAGTTCAAATACCCTCATTACATGACCTTCCCACCCCTCTTTAGGTGATATTAAAACCTTCATAAGGGCATCTTTAACCTCTGGGTTATTAATTCTTTTTTCCTTCACATTATCCTTATGGGATACTATCATTTCTTTTTCCTCCTTTATTTTTTGTTAAACCTAAGCCTTTGGAGGTCTAGGTCCATAATATTGATAATAATCTACCTTTATTCTTCCATTGTATAGTTTTCTCCTTTTATCTGACTTTTTACCATATAACTTTTCAAATCCCTCTTCTGATGTAAGTATATATATAGACCATGTATCTAAGGCCCTTAATTTCTTACCTAATCCTTTATACAATATTTCTATTTCTGGTTTTTCACCTAATCTTTCTCCATAGGGTGGATTAGATATTATTACTCCATATTGATCTTTTATATTTACATCTAAAGCATCCTTCACATAAAAGTCTATACAATCATCAACCCCTGCTTCAAAGGCATTTTCCTTTGCCACTTCTATGGCTCTTTTATCAATATCTGAGGCCTTTATATGTAGCTGGGTTTCTTGATCTATTGCTTTTAATGCACTGACCCTCTCTTCCTTCCAAACATCTTTGCCTATCATTGGCCAATCTTCAGAAGCAAAATTCCTTCCAAGACCGGGAGCTATGTTTTTACCTATCATTGCAGCTTCTATTGCTATGGTCCCAGAACCACAAAATGGGTCATATAATATTCTGTCCTTATTCCAAAAACTGAGCTGTATCATTGATGCTGCAAGGGTTTCTTTAAGGGGGGCCTCTAAAGCCTTTTCCCTATACCCCCTTTTATGAAGACCTACACCACTGGTATCTATGGTAAGTGTGGCTTTATCCTTTAGAAGTGCCACCTGTATTGTAAACTCCGGTCCCGTTTCTTCAAACCATTCTTTTTTATATTTTTCCTTTAGTTTCTCAACTACTGCTTTTTTCACTATGGATTGGCAGTCGGGAACACTATATAGTTCCGATTTTATTGACTTACCTGTAACCGTGAACTTTCCATCTTCAGTTATCCATTTATCCCACGGAAGAGCCTTGGTCTTTTCAAATAATTCATCAAAGCTTGTGGCCTTAAACTCTCCTATTTTTAATAATACCCTATCTGCCGACCTAAGCCACAAATTTGTTTTAGCAATTGCCCTTTCATCACCTTTAAATGTTACCTTTCCATTCTCTACTTTTGTATCTGTATACCCTAAATTTTCAACTTCCCTTTTAACAACTGCTTCTAATCCAAAGGTTGATGTTGCTATTAATTCTATGTTAGACATTATATCTCTCCTAATTTTATCTATTTATATATCCATTTTAACAGAAAACCTCTTTTAGTGCTATAAGTAGTTCTCTATATCCTTATTCTTTGAATTTATAAAAAAAATATGTCCTGTATGTTATATATATATACTACTGGGTATATAAAGACTAGGTTAAATTATATAAGGGGGTAATATTAATGAAAAGTTTAGGAGAATTTTTACAAACTGGAGATTGGAAAGGTGAGAAACACGTACCTGTAATACATATACCTGAAAAGGTTAAGGCAGAGGAATGTTTTGATTTAAAAGTATCTATCGGAGATGAAATCAAACATCCCAATACAATGGAACACCATATTTCATGGTTTAAAGTATTCTTCCATCCAGAGGGAGCTAAATTCCCAATAGAAATAGCTACCCATAATTTCACTGCCCATGGTGAAGGGGAAGTATATGACGAACCAGTTTCTGTTTCAAATGTTAAATTAAATAAGTCAGGTACTATTCACGTAATCAGTTATTGTAACATTCATGGTCTTTGGGAAAATAGCAAAGATATTACAGTAGAATAAATTTGTTAAAGGGTATATAATACATCCCTTTAATTTAGTAGCTGGGGGATTCATAATCCCCCAGCTAATTTTTTTGTTTTATATTCCCTCTTCATGACTACCATTAATTGGATTAATGTGTTAAAATATTGATGTATATTTTTATGAAGGGGGATTTGTATGGCTAATAATAAAGATAAAAATACAAAAGAAATAGACCCAATTAAAATAGTTTTAGCCTTTACAATAATTATGTTTCTAATACTAATCTTTTCTAATCTTTTCAATTTTATTGGATGCGACCCTGCTATTCTAACTCTAATACTTTGGATAGTCTTTGCTATTATATTTTTATTTTTAATTCCCCTAGCTAACTTCACTAGCAAAGTTAAAAAAAATAAAATCTATATAAAAGAGAATATTATTTTAGTTTTAAGGACTATAGTAACTCTAGCCTCTATTTATAGTGTTTATTCCATCTTTTATAAACCCTATGGGTATATTAATAATAATAAATATTTTTTTAATACAATTTTTTATTTAGACTTTCTTTTGATTATTATGACATTAATTAATATTTTAAAAGATCAGGTTCTAGATGCTAAAAAAAAATCTAAAAGCATACCTTCATTTCTAGGAAGACTAGTCCTTATACTTATAACAGTTATTTCAATAATAGCCACTGTTAATTCTATATATGATTCTAAAAAGGTTATTTCCCTAGAAAACATAAAAAAGCCATCGTCAATATATATCTATGAAGATAGCTTTAAAAAAATCGGTGAAATATCAAATGAAAATTTAATTAATGATTTCTATGATGAGATAGCCAATCTAAATGTAGAAAATATGAGAAATATTGATAAGTTATACTATATTGCCATGAGGAAAAAAGCCGACCTTTACTGTAGACTAAAGCCTTCCTATGGTTCCCATGAACTAGCTCTTTTTGAAGATAAAAGCTTAGATGACGGATTTATTCAAGGAATGTATATCTATGATAATGGTGAATTTTATATAGTAGACAATGACTCTGAAATTACTTTTTTAAATATATTATTTAACAATAGTAAATTTGATTATTATAAACTCGACCTTTCTGATGATTTAACTAATAGAATAATAGAGGCTATAAATACTTTAGATGCTGAATAATATAAAGGGTTTTAGAATCTCTTAAGAGGATTTAAAACCCAAAATTATTTATAAACTTATTTTAAAAGTTTACTATTCTATTAAAAATAACAACTAAATGGTCTAACCCGTATCTGTTTATAGTGAAAAATGCTATCGAACCAAAAACTAATAATAAAGTGATTATGAAAATACCCTTTTTATTTTTTTTCATATACTACCTCCTTTCTTATTAATGACGTTAAGATAATATAACCTATTTTTACCACTGGCTATTTATATGTATCTTATGGAACAATAAAACCTTTCTCTTATCAAGACTTTTATTAATACCTGATAAATTTATCACTTTAATTCTCCTTCTAATCTATCTCTAACTTTTAAAAATATATTTGCTTTTTTGAGTAATTATTTTATTTATTTTAGTTCATTGTACCATATTTGTTGTTTTTTTGTAACTTTTTCTTATGTTTTTTACTGTTTTCTAACAACACACAAAAGCCGTGTTAACTAAAAAGTCTATTTTAGCGAAATAGCTCAATCAAATCCCTTCTTTTTTTATATTTAATATGTTAAAATATGGTTATGTCATTTGTTTACTAAATGTTAGGGGGATTTATATGAATAAAGGTAAACTGGAAAATCTAGAATCTATTTTAATTATCATATTAGTTTTATGTGTTATATTTATAATATTTCAAGTTAGTTTAGTTGTGGAAAATAAAATAATATTTTTTATTCCTTGGATACTCCTTATTAATATATCACTTTTCTTTCTACCTCTGATAAACTTTATCCAGGAATATAGTGAAGAGAAAATCTACGTAAGAGAACATATTTTGTTGGTCCTTCAAGGGATCATGACACTTATTTTATGTTATGCTATTTATTCTATATTTTATAAACCCTATCAGTATATTGTTGATAATAGGACTTTTTTTTCTATATTATTCTATTTAGTTATCGTTATTTTTGTAATAGCATTTATTAAAAATATAAGGGACAAAGTTATTAATGCAAAAAAAGACTCTAAAAGTAATTTAAGTTTTATGGGAAGAATATTATTAATTCCAGTAGGTATTGTTTTTGTCATAGCCCCTATTAACTTTTTATATCCCCCTGAAAAGACTATCTCATTGGAAAACTTAAAAAGACCTATATCTATAGATATAGAGAAAAATTCTAATAAATCAAATAAAAAATCTTATATGGATATAAGGGGACTCCTTAATAGGGAATCCGTTGAAATGTCTGATAAAAAATTAATTGATAAGCTATATAATGAAATAACAAATCTGGAGATTGAAAATATTAGAAATCTAGATAGACTATACTACCTTATCATGAAGGCAAAACAGGATATCTATTATGAACTTACTCCTTCTTATGAAACTATTGGTATGGCCTTTGGCAGTAGACAAAGTTTGGATGATGGTTTTGTTCAACATATTTATATATATGATAATGGTGAAATAATAATAAAGGATGAGGCCCGTAGACTTGGCTTTTTTGATTCAATTTTACAAAAAAATAGAGATGATTATTATAGGGTAGCTATTTCAAAAGAATTAACTGAAGAATTAATAAATAAAATAAAAGCCTTAACTCAAAATGAAAAGGAATAAGTTAGGTGTTCGGAAGAAAATAATAAGTCAAAGATGCGACGGATATTTTGTATCAGACAAGGAGGCAGAATTCGTTGATAGTGGACTATCAGCGTGTTCTGCCGACGCGGTATGATGCAAAATAGACTAGCATACTGACTTATTATTTTTTCCCGAATGCCTTATATTTCTTATATTAGAAGTTACATATATTATACTCCTTTTAGGAATACTAGTTATGAATTTCATTTATAAGGAGGCTTTTTATGCAAAGTTTAGGTCAATTATTACAAACTGGAGACTGGAAAGGTGAAAAACATGTTCCTGTAATCCATCTTCCAAATACTATAAAAAAAGGTGAAGAAATTGAAGTGAAGGTTTCAATAGGAGATGAAATAAAACATCCCAATGAACTTAAACATCATATAAAATGGATTAAAGTTTTTTATTTCGGTGATGATGAGAAATTTCCAGTGCAAATAGGAGAGTTTAATTTTACTGCCCATGGAGAAGCAGGGGTATTCGCTGAACCTGTTGGAGTAACTCACTTTAAACTAGATAAACCGGGACATATATATGCTATGGCATATTGTAATATCCATGGACTTTGGGAAAATAAAATGGAACTTAGTTTTAAGTAGCTGATTATCAGCTACTTTTTTTAATGTTTGGTAGGTTCTGAATATATTACATTTATTTAGTTATATAATTTTTTATTTTTACTTTATAATATATTATATATACCATAAGGAAGGTGATAATATGAACGGTAGTGTTTTTGAGATAATAGGTCCCGATATGATAGGACCATCAAGTTCCCATACTGCTGGTGCCGCTAGACTTGGGAAGTTTGTACATAAGCTTATAAGTGGCAATATAGATAATATCGATTTTTTACTCCATGGTTCCTTTGCTAAAACATACCAAGGCCATGGTACCGATAGGGCTCTTATGGCGGGTATCCTTGGCTTTAATGAAAGTGATGAGAGATTAAGGGACTCCCTTAATATAGCTTCAAATAATAAAATTAAATATAAATTTATCGAAACAAATCTTGGCGATGTACATCCAAATACCGTTAAGTTTATCGTTAGATTTAAAGAAGGTGGTTCTTTAGAGGTAACCGGCTCTTCAATAGGTGGCGGTAATATCAAGATAATAGAAATAAATGGATTGAAATTAGAATTTACAGGACAGTATCCTGCTATCCTTACAAAACATATAGATAATCCCGGTGTTGTTAATAATATTACAAAATTATTGGCTAAATATGATATAAACATAGCCTTTATGAGTGTTTATAGACAGGATAAGGGGCAAGAAGCATCAATGGTTATAGAAACCGATGACAAATTGGACCTACTGCTCCTTGATGATATAAAGAACATAAATGGTATCAAAAATGCATATATAATTAATTCTATATAAGGGCGGTGATTACATGAGATATGACTTTAACAGTGGCAATGAACTTATTGACTTATGTAACAGGGAAAATAAAAAAATATGGGAAATAATGATTAATCGAGAAGAAGAAATCAGCGGTAATTCTAAAGAAGAAATATATAATGCCATGGTAAATAATTTAAAGGTAATGGAGGATTCAGTTAAAAAGGGATTTGAAGAAGATATTAAATCAGTAAGTGGTTTAATAGGTGGCGAAGCTAAGTTACTTAAAGAAAGATATGAAAATAACAAAACGGTATCGGGAACTATTATGTTAAAGGCCGTTTCAAGTTCCATGGCTGTACTTGAAGTAAATGCTTCCATGGGAAGAATCATAGCAGCCCCCACTGCTGGGTCCTGTGGTATAATTCCAGGGGTTTTTATTACAATAGGTGACGAATTTGATATTGACGATGATACCTTAGTTAAAGGACTTTTTACTGCTTCAGCTATTGGCTATATAGTGGCTAAAAATGCCACTGTATCGGGAGCTGAAGGTGGATGTCAAGCTGAAACCGGTACAGCAGCTGCCATGACCGCTGCAGCTATAGTGGAAATAATGGGTGGTGATATACATCAATGTCTTGATGCTGCAAGTATGACCTTTAAAAATATTATGGGACTTGTGTGTGATCCCGTTGCTGGATTAGTGGAAGTTCCTTGTCTAAAAAGAAATGCTATAGGTGCCGCCAATGCTTTGATATCTGTGGATATGGCATTGGCAGGTATTAAAAGTATTATTCCCTTTGATGAGGTTGTTGAAGCTATGTATAGTGTTGGAAAGTCTTTATCCCATGATTTAAAGGAAACAAGTTTGGGAGGTATAGCCGCTTCTAAAACGGGAAAAAAATTATCTAAAGAAATTTTTAATAAATAAGTTGGGGGATTACGAATCCCCCAACAACTGGACTTAAACTAGGTCTTAATAAATAAGTTAGAGAGATTACTCCCTCCAACAACTGGATTTAAGTGGATTTTAATAAGTAAGTTAGGGGATTATTAGCTCCCGTTAAATGAACTAAAAAAATTGTTAATAAATAAATTGTTATAATTTACTTGACAAAATAGAATAATATAATTAGTATATAGTATAAAATAAATATTAAAACACTGAAGGAGCAAAGTAGGTCTTTATGGTTACAACTTTAGAGAGTAGACTGGTGGTGAAAAGTCTATAGTACATAAAGAATCGAATTACACTCTGGAGTTTCAATGGGAAACCATTGCGTAAATCATACGTTATAATGATATAAAGGCATTTAAAAATGCAAATTAAGGTGGTACCACGGGTTTTCTCGTCCTTTAGGGATGAGAGGACCCTTTTTTTATTTGAAATAAGTTGGGGGATTATGAATCCCCCAACAACTAGCCAAATTAGAAATTGACAATTGGCAGGGCACAATTAAGGTATAACTCGGCTGAAGCCGATTTAAAATATAATATTTTACGAACAAAGTGAGTAAAATCACCTTAATTGTCAACTGTCCACTGTCAATTGTCAATTGAAATAAACAGGAGGGATATATGTGGAAAATATTTATGACATACTTAAAGAAAGGGGCTTTATTGAGCAGGCCACCCATGAAGATGAGATTAGGGAATTACTTGGAAAAGAATCTGTAACATTCTATATAGGTTTTGACCCAACGGCTGATAGTTTACATGTGGGGCATTTTATACAAGTTATGGTTATGATGCATATGCAAAGAGCTGGACATAAACCTATCGCTTTAATTGGTGGTGGAACCGCAATGGTTGGTGATCCTACCGGTAAAACAGAAATGAGGAAAATGCTAACTGAAGATGATATTAATAAAAATGCAGAGGCAATGGGAAATCAAATTGGAAAATATGTAACCCTTGATGGAGAAAAGGGGATAGCCGTAAATAATGCCGATTGGCTTAAGGGTCTAAACTATATACCTTTTTTAAGGGATGTTGGTAGACATTTCTCTGTTAATAGAATGCTAACGGCAGAATGCTTCAAATCTCGCATGGAAAAGGGACTGTCCTTTTTAGAATTTAACTACATGCTTATGCAGTCCTATGACTTTTTAGAACTTAACAACAGATATAACTGTAAGTTAGAACTAGGTGGTAATGATCAGTGGTCTAATATATTAGGAGGAGTTGACCTTATAAGAAGGGTAAAAAGTGAATCTGCATATGGACTTACTTTTAAACTTCTTACCACCAGTGAAGGTAAAAAAATGGGTAAAACTGAAGACGGAGCAGTATGGATAGACGAAAATAAGACTTCCCCTTACGACATGTACCAATACTTAAGAAATGTTAATGATGCAGATGTGGAAAACTGTCTTGCCCTACTTACGTTCCTACCTATGGATGAAGTAAGACGACTTGGTTCCCTAGAAGGGGCTGAGATAAATAAGGCTAAGGAAATATTAGCATATGAATTCACCAAAATAGTTCACGGTGAAGAGGAAGCCAAAAAAGCTGAAAAGGCTGCCAAATCATTATTTGGAGGTGGCATGGACCAAGGCTCTATTCCATCTACAGAAATGGAAAGAGAAACATTTGATGAGCCTATGCCATTATTTGTTATACTAAAGGAAATAGGCATAACTTCTTCTAATGGTGAAGGTAGAAGACTTATAAAACAGGGCGGTATATATATAGATGATAACAGAATAACAGATAATAACCACAAAGTAGCTTTAGATGACTTTAATGATGGAAAGTTAATGATAAGAAAAGGTAAGAAGGTTTATCATCAGATCACTGTTAAATAAATAGAGGAGAAATAGGTTGGGGGATTACGAATCCCCCAACAACTAAATAAAAATCTTCTAACAACTAAATGGGAATCTCCTAGTAACTAAACGGGAATCTCCTAGTAACTAAACGGGAATCTCCTAGTAACTAAATGGGAATCTCCTAGTAACTAAATGGGAATCTCCTAGCAACTAAATGCAAATATCTATCAACTAGATGCTAGTGTCCATCAACTAAAAATAAGAGGACTGGATGTATCCAGTCCCTACATCATGTTACTTAATATCTTCCCAATTAACGTATTTATTTAATGTGTTAACAAACTTCTCTAGATACTTCCCATCCTCTTCATTAAATCTATCAAAGTTAGGGCTGTCTATATCTAGGACTCCTATTAGTTTGTCATCTTTAACTATTGGTACCACTACCTCTGATCTTGATGCACTGTCACAGGCTATATGTCCTGAAAATTCTAATACATTCTCTATTACCTGTGTTTCTCTAGTTTTTGCTGCTGTACCACATACACCCTTTCCTATTTCAATATGGGTACATGCCGGTTTCCCTTGAAATGGACCTAATATAAGTTCTCCATTTTTATGTAGATAAAAACCTGCCCAGTTTATATCATCTAACAAAAGCCACAGTAGAGCCGATGCATTTGATAGATTAGCAAGCCAGTCCTCTTCTTCACATATAAGTCCTGTAAGTTTCATATTCATATAGTTATAAAACTTTCTTTTATCTGTGGTATCAATCTTTTTTATCTGTTGCACCTTTTATCACTTCCCCTTTTTTAATATATTAGTCATAGGTATATTATAATATATAATTCTATTTTTTCATAATATTTATATTATAAGCCTCCCTCCTAATATTTTCTATTATAATCCTATATAAGTAACCAAAGGCATCCATTACATAAATTACGAGTATAATCTTTGTTACATAAATGTTATAATTATTTAAGTGACAAACAAATATTCGATTTTAGGAGGTCGATTATGAAAAAATACTTTTCTAATATATTCTTATCACTTTTCATTTCTTTACTCGTCTTATCTATTGGTAACATAGCATTTGCAAATAATTATGGTACACATACAGTTAAGTCAGGGGATACCCTATGGAAAATAGCAGTTCAATACGAAGTGGGGGTTTCTGAACTTATAAATAGCAACACTCAATTGGCAAATCCAGATTTAATATATCCTGGACAAGCTATTAATATTCCAAATATATCTGATGTTAAATCAATAGAAAATGAAGTAATAAACTTAGTTAATAAAGAAAGACAAAGCCGTGGTTTATCTCCATTATCATACAACTGGGAGCTATCAAGGGTTGCTAGATATAAGTCACAGGATATGATAGATAAAAATTATTTTAGTCACACGTCGCCAACCTATGGAAGTCCATTTAAAATGATGACTGACTTTGGTATCAACTATAGTTATGCAGGAGAAAATATAGCTATGGGACAAAGAAGTGCAACAGAAGTTATGGATGGTTGGATGAATTCTCCTGGACATAGAAAAAATATATTGTCTCCAAACTATACACAAATAGGTGTGGGGTATGCTGTAGATAAAAATGGTACTCCCTATTGGACACAGATGTTTATCAAATAAATTAAGTTGGGGGATTACGAATCCCCCAACAACTTATTTATATAACTTTTATCTACCTCTATATAATATAGGTGTAGACCCGAATAGTTTATCTTCTAAATATGCCCTTTTTTCCAGTTCTGTAAGCTCCTCTACTATCTTGTTCATTCCCCTATATTCCGTTGGCATATTTATCATATCCACTTCCATATCATATTTTTTCTTAAAGTGACAATAGTTTTTCCAAAGCATTTGCTTTATCTTGGCAACGGTTGATGGTACTTTAAGTAAGTCTATTACTTTATTTCTTATCTCTTCAGTCTTATCCCTATCAAAACCTTTGGGTAATCCAGCCAACATTCTACCTATTTCATCGGCTTTTTTACGATTTATTTCCTGACATAAGAATTTCATTATATGCCAAAATTCAAATAGATCATTTTTAGAATCTATTTGGACATTTTTAGTCCATTTATATGCATGTATTCTCCTTCTTATATCCCATCTTCTTATGGGACTTTGTACATCTTGAGCCTTTATTAAAAAGAAGTCTTCCCTTTCTAGCATAGCTCCAAATACACCTGGAGGATTTCCTAATCTTTTATTTTTTAATGTTGTACGATTAACACCGCAACTGGGACTACCCTCCATAAATATAAATATATCCACATTTCCCCTTTTTAAGGTATCAATACAGGCTTTAGAACCGGCTATTACCTTATCAGTAACATCTTCTCCTCCTCTTTGGATGACTTTTCCGTTGCCATCTAATACATCAAAGCCATTCCCCCCTACTAATCGAATTGTACTCCTAGGTACTCCTAGACCTGCCATACACTCTGGACATACAGGGTGAAATATAAAACTATTTTTATCCCTTCCAAAATATGATGTCACATCAAAACCCTTTTTATTGTATCTAAGATGTCCTCCATACATACATCCACTTATCCCTACATTTACTTTATCCTTTAGTATAGTATCCAAAATATCACCCCATCGTTTAAATTTAAGTTAAATAAGGTATATAATTATATATACCATAAGTATTGACAAATATACTTTAGTAACAAATTAACTATATAATTATATATACCATATTTAATGGAGGTAAACACTATGAAATATAATATTTTTTGGTTTAGAAGAGATTTAAGGGTTCATGATAATATTGGATTATATAGTTCCACATTGGACCATAACAATGTTTTACCTATTTTTATACTTGATGAAAATATATTAGATAATAAAGACATTTGTAAAAAGCGTATAGATTTTCTTTTTTTCTCATTAAAAGAGTTAAATGAAAATTTAAAGTCTCTAGGTTCTAGATTAATAGTAAGGAAAGGAAATCCTTTAGATGTACTAAAGAATTTATCTAATGAGTTTGATATAGATAGTATACATTTCAATAGGGATTATGAACCCTATGCAGTTCATAGGGACAAGGAAATATGGGAATATTTTGCCGATAAAAATATTAAGATAAAATCCTATAAAGACTCAGTTCTTCATGAAAGAAGGGAAATTTTAAAAAAGGATAAGACCCCTTACTCTGTATTTACTTATTATTATAGAAAGTGGTCAACATTAAAAAAATACCCTATATATCCTATACCAGATACTCTAAATACTCCTAATACTTATTCAGTAGATACAGAGTCCTTAAATAGTGGTAATACCCTTGGAGGAGAAAGTCTAGGTCATGAGATATTAGAAGAATTTTTAAACAATAAGATAATAAATTATAAGAAATATAGAGATATACCCTATAGGGATATAACTTCTAAATTATCTCCCCATTTAAGATTTGGAACAATATCAATAAGGACTATCTATTATAAATCCTTAGATTTATTAAATAAAACAAAATCTAAAGATGATAGAGATAATATCTTAGCCTTTATTAGACAATTAGCCTGGAGAGATTTTTATTTTCAAATTATATATCATCATCCCCATATTAAGGATTCTTCTTATATAAAAAAATATGATAAGGTGAATTGGGAGAATGATAAAGACATGTTCAATAAATGGACAAAAGGGGAAACTGGATATCCCTTTGTGGATGCCGGCATGAGACAACTTTTAAAGGAAGGCTGGATGCATAATAGGCTTAGAATGATAGTTGCTTCCTTTTTAACAAAGGATTTATTAATAGATTGGCGATGGGGTGAGAAATTTTTTGACAAGCATTTAATAGACTATGATTTAGCCCTTAATAATGGGGGATGGCAATGGGCTGCATCAACTGGTACCGATCCCCAGCCATACTTTAGAATATTTAACCCAATCACCCAGTCGGAAAAGTATGATCCCCATGGTAATTATATAAGAAAGTATGTACCGGAACTTAAAAATGTTCCCGATGAGTATATACACATTCCTTATAAAATGCCCATGGAACTTCAACAGGATATAGGATGTGTGATAGGAAAGGACTATCCTAATCCCATAGTTGATCATTCCCTTCAACGGAAGAAAGCTATTACTATGTATAAAAATATTGATAATTAAAAAGCTGGGGATTACCAATCCCCCAGCAACGAAATATGAATCCTTCAAATGAATTCAAAGCTACTTTGGCATAATAGGTCTTCTAAAAGAAGACCTAAGAGCTTCAATATATTGAAGCCCTACAACGGTATATATTGAGTATTACCTATATTATAGGCTCACCAACTTCCTATTCTCTTCACCCTGCACTCTGCACTAAGCAAATAAGGACCAAAGGTGCATTTCCTTTAAAGTAATGGCGAAAACACCCTTCCTATGGATTCTTTAAATTTACAAAATACCGATCTTTGTTCATATTCCTCTAGCTTTATCTTAGTACTATTTTTTATATCATTTTTAAAGTCACGTTCTAATTTGTTTATTATTTCATTATCATAAATAAATGAATTTACTTCAAAGTTTATCTCAAGACTCCGTATATCTAAGTTAGCACTTCCCACTGAGGCAGCCACTTCATCTACTAATAATACTTTACTATGTATAAATCCATTTTCATATTTATATACCTTTACTCCAGCTTTTAATAATTCTTCAACATTTCCCATGGATGCCCAATGTACCAATAGATGATCCGGTTTACTAGGTATTATTATCCTTACATCAACCCCACTTAATGCAGCTGATATAAGGGCCGTTGTTATACTGCTTCCTGGAACTAAGTATGGGGTAGTTATCCATATCTTCTTCTCCGCATTTGATATCATAGTAAAATATGCTTGCATAATAGATTGCCAATGGGAATCTGGTCCACTATAGGTTAGTTGTATGAGTTCTTCTCCATAATAACCTAATTCAGGATAATATTCTCTACCGGAAACATATTTTTTTGATACAAACTCCCAATCCTTTAGGAATATATTTTGAAGAAAATATGTTCCTTCTCCCTCTATTTTTAAATGGGTATCCCTCCAGAATCCAATTTTTTTATCTCTACCTAAATATTCATCCCCTATATTAAGACCACCTAGAAACCCTGTCCTTCCATCTACTATTAATATTTTTCTATGATTTCTATAGTTAAGTTCTCTACTAAGCACCGGTAAAAACACCGGTAAAAATGAGTGTATTTCTACCCCTGCATTCTTTAAAGTTTTTATATATCTCCTGCTTAATTTCCAGCATCCAACACTATCATATATAACCCTTACCTCTACACCTTTTTTAGCCTTATCTATTAATATTTTTCTAATCCTATTACCTATATCATCATCTTTAATTATGTAATACTCCATATGTATGTGATGTTTGGCACTTTTAAGTTCTTTTATTATTGCATCAAAGGTATTATTTCCATTGGTTAAAACCTTACACTTATTATTTACTGTAAAGGGAGATTCTGAATTTCTTAAAAGGAGGTTTATAAGCCTATTTTTCACATTACTTTCACTATCACTAAAGGGTCTACTTTGCTTTAAATATTCCTTTTCTATATCTACAATTTCTTCAAGATGTTTAAAGTCATTATATTTTTTCTTTTTAAATTTATATTTTTTTCTTATGTTTTGACCTAAAAATAAATATAAAATAAATCCTAAACCTGGAATTAAAGCTAATACTAAAAGCCACGATATGGTTTTAGCTGGATTTTTATTTTCAAGAAATATAACTAACCCTAGAAAGAAAATATAAATTGAAAATATAAGTCCAAAGGATTTTCTTAACATATTAACTATTTGCCCATATATATGGGTTACCTTAATACCAAAAACTAACCCTAGAATTAAACTTATAATTATTACAATAATTGTTACAGATGCAACAGCTCTTTTAGTTATTTTCATATTATTCACTCCAAAAACTATTTTAACCTAATAAATGGTCTATTAGATTTTTAGTAATCCTTGCCGTTATCCCCCATATAATATACTCCTTATATTTATAAAAATACACCGGATATCTTCCCTTTTTCCATTTGTAATTCTTTCCATTTGGGATTAAATCATAGGGAAAATCTTCTTCTACAAAGGTTTCTAAATTGGCATAATAAAGTTTGGGGTTGTTTCTTAAAAAAAACTTAATTGGAACAGTGAATATATGATCCACCTCATCTATGCTATATCTTATATTATCCCTTTCTATATTTTTAAGCTCTGCTAAGTATGAATGTATGTGAAAGTTATATGGGGTAGGTATATAATCTAACTCTCCTATTAATCTTATATTAGATTTATCTATATTTAACTCTTCATAGGTTTCCCTTATGGCAGCTTCTTTAAATGTTTCACCATCTTCTACTTTACCTCCTGGAAAGGATATTTCATTGGGCTGTCTATTTAAGTGCTTAGCCCTTACTTCATATAATAGATGTATTTCTCCATCTACGTATAAAAGAGGTGCTATTACGGAAAACTCATTCTTTATCCCCATTGGTTTTGCCCTTTTATCCTTTATTTTATCTTTTATATAATCCATATCCATTAGTATCACCTCAAAGAAAAGTTGTTAAAGTTATATTTTACCCTTTATTATATTGTTTATTTATTAATTTAGCAAATTAAACTTTCGTAGTTGAGAACGGAGAGTGGATAGAGGAGAGTTAATAAAAAATACCGATTTAAAAGTGGGTATTTATACTGTTAGTAAAATGTAAATAGCCAACGTAAGGAAAAATGGTAGCCACCCCGAAGGATTTGTGAAAATATAGAATAAGGGAGAAAATCTTTTAGAATTCTATTTTTGACCGTTTCTCCATATTTTCCAAATCCGAGGACTGGCGGACATTTTTCCTTACATTGGCTATATCCTAAATACTAACTTTTAACCAGTATTAATCTAGGTTCTTTACAAACTCTTCATGGATTTTACTTTTTAAATCTACATTAAACTCTCTAAAGGTCTTATCTAGATATTTTAATGTTTTATACACCTTTTCTTCTCTACAATTTTCCCCCATATGGCCTATTCTAAGGACTTTACCATCAAGGGCTGCAAATGCTCCTGCTATCATTATTTTATATTTATCTACTAAATGTTTCCTTATTTTCTTATCATCTAAACCTTTAGGAACACATAGAGCTGTTAATGTGTTTGAATATCCCCCATTGGGATAAAGTTCTAGACCTGAGTTTATAATTGCATTTCTTGTAGCACTGGCTATTTTTTCATGCCTATGGTATTTTTCCCCGTCATTTAATGATATTTCAAGGGCCTTATTAAAGGCATATATATCACTTATCGGTTGAGTATATGGGAACCATTTTTTATCATACCAACCTCTCCATATTGTTAGATTACAATACATACCTACAATGGGAGCTTCTCTATTATCCATGGCATCCCATGCATCATCACTTACTGTTAAAAATGTTATTCCTGGAGGGGCCGATAATACTTTTTGGGAACCTCCTAAAGCTATATCTACATTCCAATCATCAACATCTACAGGTTCCCCACCTACTGATGATACTGCATCCATTACTGTAAGTATATTATGTTTCTTAAGTAATCGAGATATCTCTTTAGCTGGATTTAATATCCCCGATGGAGTCTCACAATGTACAAATGTCGCCATTTTAAAATCATTATCCTCTTCTAAAAATTTCTCTAGTTTAGAGATATCCACAGGATTTCTATAATCAAGACTAAGATATTCACAATCCCCACCATACATATTAACAAAATCCCCAAATCCTCTACCGAATATTCCATTATCAATACATAAAACCCTATCTCCAGGTTCTATAAGTGAAGCACAGGCTGCTTCAAGTCCAAGGATACCCTCTCCCGATAATATAAGGGCATCATTTTTAGTATTTAGAAGTTTCTGTACCTTCTCCGTTGTATCTTTATAAAATTCATAAAACTCAAGATCTAAATCAGGATTTGTAATAGGTTTTGCCATAGCCATCCTAACCTCTTCATTTATCTCAGTTGGCCCCGGTGTCATTATCATTTTATCCATACAATTAACCCTCCAATGCTTATTTATAGATACAATTATATTATAACACCGGTTCTTTAAATAATAAAGAATAGAGAATGAAGAATAGATATGGTTATTTTACTCACTACATTCGTAAAATTTCATTATATAAAAAACAAAGTGGCCTTAGGCCACTTTGCACATTATTTATTCTTTATTATCTATTCTTTATTCTTTGCCTTAAAGAAGTTCTTCTCCTTCATTCCAATTAACTGGGCAAAGTCCCCCAGTTTGAAGGGCTTTAAGTACACGTAATGTTTCATCAACACTTCTACCTACATTTAAGTCATGGATTACTGAGTATTTAACATTACCCTCTGGATCTATTATAAATAGTCCCCTTAGTGCTACTCCGTCCTCTTCTAATAATACTCCGTAGTCTCTAGCCACTGATTTAGTCATATCAGATGCAAGGGGGAAGTTTAATTTTCCTAAATCTCCGTTTATCCATGCCTTATGGGAATGTTCACTATCAACACTTATGCCTAATACTTCTGCTCCAGCTTTTTGGAAATCTTCATATCTATCACTATATGCAGTAATCTCTGTTGGGCATACAAAAGTGAAATCTAGTGGGTAGAAGAACATTACTAACCACTTTCCTTTATAATCTTCTAAACTTACATTTCCAAAATCTTCACCATTTCCTAATACTGTTGCCATTTTAAAATCAGGTGCCTTTTTACCTACTAATCGTTCCATTTATGAACTCCTCCTTAATCTATTTTTAAAAACTTGTTTTCTGTTATATATATTCCCACCTTTAAATAATTTAAACACCTTTTTGAAAATATTTATCAATTATTTTTATACATAGAATTCTTTATAGATTTTGTATAAAAAACAAAGCTGGGGGATTACGAATCCCCCAGCAACTGACAGAGGCTTGCGAATCCCTCTGCAACTATTTCATATACCTATATACTTATTTTTCAAATATACCTTTCTCTACTATCTCTTTATTCCTTATCATAATCTTACCCATGGCTATTACAGTGTCTATATTTAAATCCTTATCTAATATAACTATATCTCCATCATTATTTTCCCTTATATAGCCTTTATTTCTTAGTTTTAATATTCTAGCAGGATTAGCTGTTATAACTTTTAAGCCATCTTCTAGGGTTACATCTCCATCAACTAAACCCTTTTTAACCTCGTTATATAAAGATGTGACTTTTCCAACCCCAAGCCCTATGAAGTTCCCTTCCTTATCAAACTTGGGTAAGCTTCCCTGTCCATCGGAACTAAAGGTTATATTATCTATCGATACTCCCTTATCCAATACCTTTTTTAAATATTTACTACATCCTGTTTCTCCACTATCACTGGTACTTGTTGTAAAATCAATGACTCCACCCTTTTTAGCGAACTCTATCCCCTTATTAAACAGTCTTTCATTCCTTATCATATGGGTTGGTAGAAACTGGTTTATGGGTATCTCTGTGTTCTTAACTATTTCCTCCAGGCAATCAATAGTTCTATCCCCTGAGCCAACATGGATATTTACAACTCCACTTTTTCCTGATAATATCCCACCAACCCTAGCTTCTGCTGTTAATTTAGCTATATCATCTACATTAGGTTGGGATGAGCGATGATCCGATAGGGCTATCTCTCCAACTCCTATTATTTTATCTATTAAAATAATATCATCTTGAATACTTCCTGTTACTGTTCTTACTGGAACTTGATATGACCCCGTGTGTACATATGTGCTTATTCCCTCCTCCTCTAAGGCTCTAGCCTTGGCAAGGAGATTCGCCATGGTCCTTGTTGTTCCATCGGTACCTAAGACCCCTATAACTGTCGTTACACCACCTGTTATTATATCTGTTAACTGTATTTCAGGGGTTCTAGTTTTAAATCCCCCTTCGCCACCA
Source organism: Dethiothermospora halolimnae (assembly GCF_037577855.1). Lineage (NCBI taxonomy): Bacteria > Bacillati > Bacillota > Tissierellia > Tissierellales > Thermohalobacteraceae > Dethiothermospora > Dethiothermospora halolimnae. The sequence goes on from NZ_JBAKFX010000017.1 coordinate 19,265, forward strand.
CCACCTATTATATGTACATGAGAGTCAATAAATCCAGGTACAACCTTTTTACCCTTAGCATCTATCACTTCTATGTCTACAAAATTTTTAGGAATGGTAATATTATCATCTATATATCCTATCTTATTTCCTGTTATTAATATATCCTTTTTACCAATATAATCTGGACAATATACTTCTCCCTCTTTTATTAATTTTAGCATTATATCCCCCCCTCTTTTTTTCTAGTTATATTATATCAATTATTTTAAGTTTTAACATAAAAAAAGGGGGATTTTAAATCCCCCCACTGGACTGGTCATGACCAGTCCCTACTTAAAATAATCCTGTTATTTTATCTTTTATCCAACTGAAAAAACCTCCATCATCTTCCTCTTTGTTAACTTCTATTTCCTTTTCTATCTCTGGCTTTTTAATTTCTTCGGTTTTCATTATGAACTTAACTGTAGTGTCCATGTTATTGATTTTTCCTGTGAAAGTTCCATATTCATTTGATAATTTAACCAGTTCATCTTTAACCTCAAGTAAGCTTTCTACATCTTCTGTATTTCCAGAAAGTTTTCTTACCATTTCCCCTATACCTTCATTATTAAACCTATTCATATTTGCATCTAGTTCTTTAGAACCTTCAGCTAACCTACTTGCACCTTCTGATAATTCTACTGCTCCAGAAGCCAAATCATTACTTCCCTTTACAAATTTATCGGCTCCTTTTGCTAATTTATCAGTTCCTCCATTTAGCTTATACAAACCATCTGTAACATCTTGAGATCCTTTAATTAAGTCATTTGATCCCTTTACAAATTTATTGGCACCTTCATTTAAACTTTCAGCCGATTTAGCTAATTTATTTGCTCCTTCTGTTAATCCTTTACTGCCCTCTGCTAATTTCTTAGCTGCTGGTTTTAAGCTATTGGTTCCCTTATCTAGCTTATTAAGACCATCGGCTAGTTTTTGTTGCCCTTTATTTAAATTTTTCATTTCTTTTGTTAGTTTGTTAGAGCCTGCTTCTATTGACTTGATGCCCTCTTCTAGCTCCTTAAGTCCTGTCATAAATTCATTTCCTGAAGTTTTAAGTCCTTCTAGTCCCTCTTTTTGTTTTGTAAGTCCCTTTACTAGAGTGTCTCCAACGGATTTAGTAGCGGGATTTTTCTGTAGCTTCTTACTTCCATCTAATAGTTTATCTACTCCCTTTAATAGTAAATCTATAACTTCTATTTCCTTTTCTTTCCCTTGTTTAAGCTTTTCAAGTCCTCCCAGGGCTTTTAACACCCCTTTATTTAACTCTTCATGACCTTTAACTAGCTCTTCAGTACCCTTTGCTAAATCCTTAGCTCCAGTTGATAAATCTCCAGTTTTATTGGCTATGGTATCTACTCCCTTTGATACTTTCACCGATCCTTTCGAAAATTCCTGGGATTTTTGGGAAAAGTTCAAGGCTCCATTGCCAAACTCCATTGCACCTTGCCCCAATTTTCCAGCACTTTCTGATAACATTTTAGCTCCATCAGAAACCTTTTTAGAACCATTATAGGCTTTTTCAATACCATTATCTATGTCTAATATTCCTTTTTTTAACTCTTTAGCCGAAGTTCCCAGTTTTGCTGCACCATTTTTTATCTTAACAATATTTTCAGCTAAGCTTATTTGCCCTTCTTTTAATTTTGTTGTGGCATCTGCTAATTTAGAGCTGGCATCCTTTAATTTCTTTACCCCACCTATTAATCCAGTAATATCTTCTACTTTATCCAGTTCTCCTATTTCTGGAATACTTGGTGTTAGTGTTATCATTATAGGCCCCATTTCAAAATCCTCTACTTCAGATTTTATTTCAAAGGTTTCTTTAATATCAAACATATCGCTATCTAAGCTTTCCTTTATCCCCGGTAATGTAACCAATGTAACTACTTGATTATTTCCATCTGTAACTACTTTGCCACTATTCACTTTAACATTTTTAAACTTATCCATAGGTAAATTTAATACCACGCCTCCTACAAAGGGTGTATATATTTCTTTTTCTGACCCATTTATATATTTCCTATGTTTTAATTTATTTTCTAAATCAATTACTATTCTAATGTTTCCTGATTTTCCGGCTAAATCTTCTGGTTTTATTTCTTCTTCATCTAAATAGTAACTTATGTTTACTTCTACTGGTAATTCCTTGTCTGTATTTCCCTGATAGAATAAATCATTCTTATTAGTTTCCCAAGTTAATTTCTCTCCATTTTTAATAGGTTTTTCTTCACCTTTAATATTTTCAATATTTTTAAGTATTGATTTGTCTTGTAACTCCCCTTTTACTTCATCAACGTGGAGATGGACACTAACAATTTTCTCCTTTGCCTTTCCATCACTGGTTAATGTAACATAAACTGTCTCATCTTTTTTTACATTATCTACTGCTAAAACACTATTTGACACTACCATAAGAAATATCAATACTATACTTAATATTTTAATAATTTTACTATTTCTCATATTAATTCCTCCCCTTTGTTAATGACTTTAGATTTGGTTTTGTTTTCCAGTTTCTAGATGTAACAGATACAAAGCCCTCTGCTAAAAGTAAAACAGCTGGTAATAAAAATATAATCACAAACATACTGATTAATGCTCCCCTTGCTATCATCATACTAAGTCCACTTACTATCTCAATTCTTGCTATAAATGCAACTCCTATTGTTGAACTAAAGAAAGTAAGGGCACTTGTTACTATTGATCTTATGGAACTTTTAAGGGCTATTTGCATTGCATCAATTTTGTTATGACCATTTCTTATTTCCTCCCTAAACCTTGTTGATAAAAGTATGGCATAATCAACTGTTGCACCTAGTTGAATACATCCTATAACTATCGATGCTATAAATGGAATTGTTGTACCCATATAGTATGGTATAGCCATATTAATAAATATTGCCAGTTCTATAATACCTACTAATATAATCGGTATTGAAATTGACATAAATAGTAGTAATATTATTGCAAACACTGCTGTTATAGAAGCAATACTTACTCTTTTAAAGTCAACATCTGCTATTTCTACTAAATCCTTTGTTAATGCACCTTCTCCTGTTATCATTCCGTTTTTATCATATTTATGAACTATATCTTTTATTTGAGCTATTTGTGTATTTAATTGGTCTGTGGCTGCTCTATATTCTGAATTTACAAGTAATAACTTATATCCTCCCTTAACAAAGGTTTCCTTTATTTCATCTGGAATAAAGCTTTGGGGGATACTAGGTCCTATAAACTTATCAAAACCAAGAACCTTCTCAATACCCGGTGTATCTTCTATATCCTTTATCATTTTATTTACTTTATAATTTTTTACATCATCATCAATAATAATCATATGGGTAGTTGTCATATCATATTCTTCTTTAAGCTTATTAAGAGCCTCTATCGATGCCATATCCTTTGGCAACGATTCATCTAGATTATAATAAACATCGGTTTTACTCTGACCATAAAAGGCTGGAATAAATAATACAATTATTAAAATAATAAGTAACTTATAATGGTTTGTTATAAAATTTGATACTCCATTAAAGCTTGGAAGTACTGTTCCATGGTTAAATCTGTGTATAACCTTATCAAATACCAATATCAATGCTGGTAGTAATGTTATAGTACATATGACCCCTATTAATACTCCCTTTGCCATTACAATTCCTATATCTTTTCCTATGCCTAGATTCATTATTCCTAAGGCTAAAAAACCAGCTATGGTAGTTAATGAGCTTCCAAATATAGATGAGGCTGTATTTGATATAGCCCTAGCCATTGCATGATTTTTATCATCTGTATTCCTAAGCTCATCTTCATATCTGTGGAGTAAAAATATGGAAAAGTCCATCGTTACTCCTAATTGAAGTACTGCTGCTAGGGATTTTGTTATATATGAAATCTCTCCTAAGAAAATATTTGAACCAAAGTTATAGGCTATTCCCATTCCTATTGATACCATAAAAATAATAGGTACTATTGTTGACTCAAGGGTTAATGCTAGAACTATTATTGCAAGTATTACCGCAAGGGCAACATATATAGGGGTATCTCTGTCGGCAAGTTCTATTGTATCCTTTATAATTGCTGACATACCGCTTAAGAAACATTGCTTATTCATTATCTTTCTTATATTAGCTATTGACTGTTGAGTTGCCTCAGTGGCTCCCCCTTCTTTAAACTGTATCATCATAAGGGTTGAATTTTCCCTATAGAAAACTTCCCTTATATCTTCAGGGAGCATCTCCTTTGGTACTGTTATATCTAATAAATCACTTATCCATGTTACACTTTCTACACCGTTAACCTTTTCTATTTTTTCTTTAATAGTAAGCACATCTTTCTTTTCCATATCTTCCACTATTAGCATTCCTGTCGCCGCTTTTTGGAATGTCTCATCAAGGATTTTCTGTCCTTGCATAGAATTTAAATCCTCTGGTAAATAGGTTAATATGTCATAGTTTATCTTGGTGCTTACTGTTCCATAAATAGATGGAAGTAATAAAACTATGGCAATTATTAAAATTATAATCCTATGTTTCGCAATAAAATTACCAAATCTCTCCATATCCTCATCTCCTTTTAATTTTCTATTATTTTCCTTATTGTTTCAAACAAAATTGGCTTCATATTATCTATATCTGTAGGCTCACCTAATATAATGGAACTATAACAAATGGATCCCGTTAACTCTATTATCATGAACAAAGTTTTTTCTGGGTCCTTTGAATCGTATTTTTCATCGGTAATTCCTTCCATAAATGTATCAAATATCTCTTGCATTTCTTTTTGTGCTTTTGAATCTACCAATGCTTTTCTAAAAAATCCCCAGGATAAATTCTTATATATAAGTTTTAGTAGCACCTTATTACCCTTTAGATACTCTATAATATAATCAATAAAGTAATTTAATTTATTTATAAAATCTTCATATTCTTTCTCATCAGTAGCTTTAATGGCATCCCTTAGTACTAAAGAGCTCTTCTTAAGAACAATTTTATCTAACATATCATATTTGTTTTTAAAGTAAAGATAAAAGGTCCCCTTTGCCACACCTGCTTTTTTTACTATTTCACTTATGGCTGTATTATGCACCCCCTTTGTAGTAAATAGTTCATAGGCAGCTTTATATAAAGAATTTTCTTTTTTCTTTTTATTTCTAGTTACCTTATCTTCTTTTGTCATAATACTCCCCTTTCAAAATTGACCATTGGTCATTTGCATATATGATTATAACTCTAAAATGACCACTAGTCAATATTTTTTTTATATAAGGATATAGAGATTGGTATATATATTATATCTTTTTCTATTGACAAATAAAAAAAACAGGTGGTTTCAATTGAAACCACCTGTTTTTATCCCTTTCTTTCTTTTTTTAATTCTTTTACTTTGTTTTTAACTCCCTTTGCCACTTCCTTATCATATTGTTTTAATAACTTAAAATATTTATCTCCATCTTCTTTAAAAGAAATTTCTTCTCCTAAAAGTATTTTTTCTAAGGCCTGTCTAACTCTATTTACAACATAATTTTCCGACTGATATGTCCCATAATATAATAAATGATCCACTGTCATACCAAGGGCATCTATCACTTTTTTCTTATCAAAGTTTTTTCCTGTGACAGGAGGTTTTATATCAATATCTTTAGGAATTATGTACTCCTCATTATTTTTTGCATAATTTAATATATTCTTTGTATATCCTATCAGACAATTTCCCCCTTCACAACTTCCACAGGCACCTTCTCCTAGACATATATCATCCATTACTTCTTTCATCTTATTTGCTTGCAAATATAATGTCGCCGCTACTTCCTTTAAAGCAGTTTGTCTATTGTCCCTTTTAGTTTGTAATAGTGGTTTTAATAGAATATATACTATTCCTATTAGTAATATAAAAAATATGGCTACATTCATAGGGGTTATATATTTAGCTGGTAATGAATCTATTAATTTTAAAGTACCAAAAAATAAAAACACTCCCGATGACACTAGTTTAATTGCAAGTTCTGGTATCTTCTCTCCAACTTTTCTTCCTACAAAAATACCAAGGCTACTTGTTCCTATCATACCAGTTACAGTACCAACCAAAATAAAGAAGGGGTACTTTCCATCAGTAGCTAAGGTCATGGCGGTAAGCTGGGTTTTATCTCCAAGTTCTCCAATAAAAAATGCAAGGGCTACTGTAATTACTGGTCCAAATTTGCTCTTGTTATCTTCATCTATATCATCGTCATCATCGGATTTTAATGCCCAAAGTCCAAAAAATATAAACATAATTCCAGCTATTACTTGGACCTTATCAACAGGCATTTCATTGGACAAATATGCTCCTAACATTATTGCCAATCCATGATTAAGAAAAGAACCTATTAATACCCCTGTAAGGACCTTTGTAACACTATATTTAGTTGCAAAGGTCATTGCTAATATTTGAGTTTTATCTCCCATTTCTGCAACAAAAATAAACATAAAAGCCTTTACAATTTCAGAAATCATATAGAACCTCCTAAGTAAAATTAAATAACATTTAAGTGGACAGAGTTTCCCCTGTCCACTTAAAAATAATCCTTCTATATTATATCCCATGATTCTTATTATTACAAAACTATTTATGAATATATATCTGAAAACTCTATATTTATCCTTTCTATTAGCTCACTATCTATTTCATCTTTAGTATGAATATCTTGCTCCCTTTTATTACTTAACTTCCTACAGGGCAAATTTATTATAAACTGACTACCTTCCCCTTCTTTACTATCAACAGATATGTTTCCACCATGCATCATTACCAGTTCCTTTACTATTGATAATCCTATACCACTGCCCTCTTGCTTTCTGTTAAAGGATTTGTCTACTTGAGAGAACCTTTTGAAGATCATATCAATTTTATCATTGGCTATACCGATACCATTATCCTTAACAGATATTTGTATATAGTCGGTATTGCCATTAACTTCAACATAAATATTCTTACCATTTTCTATAAATTTGATTGCATTTGATAATAAATTCAATAATATTCTTTCTATCTTATCTGGATCACAGGCTATAATTTTACTTTCTATAGTACTGTGGAAGGAAAGTTCCACACCTTTATTTTTCATGTAGCCATGGGCGGAAAGTGTTATTTCTTTAACAACTTTTACTATATCATGATTCCCTAAATTTATATCAAAATATCCCGTATCTATTTTTGTTATATCTATTATGTTATTTACTAATCTCAATAATCTATAACAGTTTTGTTTAATCAATTTTATTCGGTCTTTAAATTTATTATTTTTATATAAATCATCTTTAATATAAATTTCTAATATCTGTACTGTCCCAAGTATTATATTAATAGGTGTTCTAAGTTCATGGGATATATTGGCAAAAAATTCTGTTTTAAGCCTATTATATTTTTCAGACTCTTCTAAAAGTTTTTCCTTTATATGTATTTCCCTCTCTAATTTTTCAGCTCTCTTTCTTTGTGTTATATCCCTTATAACCGCTAAATACTTTTTTCTGCCTTTATCCATAAAAGATATTCTAGAACCTTCTAAATAAACCATTGTTTCATCTTTGTTATCAAATTCTAACTCTATAATCTCTGTATCATTTTCTTCGTTCCTGTTCCTTGTGAATTTATTATTTAACTTTTTTAGACATTTTTCATTAAAAACTTCTTTTATAGGTCTGTTCACTATCTCATTTATACTATCCTTACATAAAAGTTTTGCTCCAATTGGATTAACAAAATAAATTTCATCATTATCATATATAAATACTCCATCGGGTAGTAACTTTATAAGTTCTTTATATCTTTTCTTACTTTCCATAAGTTCCATTTCTACTTTTTTTCTCTTAGTTATATCCCTAGCCACCGATAATGCCACATATTGTCCCTGCCACTTAAATAAATGGGTATTAAACTCAAATATTAATTCCCTATTATCTTTAGTCAATATTATCTTTTCAAATGATCCTTCCTTTTCATTCCTTATTCTATCTATTATAGCTTGTCTCTTTGGTGAATTATTATCTTTATTTAAATCATTTGGAGTCATATTAAGTAATTCATCACTACTATATCCCAATACTTCACAAGCCTTTTTATTAACTTCAATAAATTTACCATGAACTCCATCTAATGATAATGGATGTAAAAATATAGCATCATTTGCATTATTAAATAGCATGCTAAGTTTTTGAGACTTAATATTTAAGCTTTTTTCTTTCATCATAAATTTGGTCCTTATTCTATTCATGGCAAAAATAACCATAATTAGTACCATATTTCTTATTATAATATTAGCTATTAGGTATCTCATATCTATTTTTCCATGACTATGCACCTTAAGAATATAAAAAAATACGAATTGGCAAAGTCCTAAAGATATTATAGCAGGAATAATTCCTGATTTAAAAGCAGTAATAGCTATAATAATTGCAAATATTCCCATTATACTAGGTATTTTTATATCATTTAATGCTAAACTAAAAAAAATAATAATAAAAATCAGTGTTAAAAGAGGCCCCCTTACAATACATAAAAACTTTTCTAGATTACAAATATCATCATTTTTGTCTACACAAAGTTTTGTCATTTTGTCATAAAATTCCCCATTTTCTCTTATCATATCCCACTTCCCCTTTACATAATTTAATATATTTTGTAAAAAATAATTTTACAGTTTGAATATTCTATATTTTCATTACTTATCCTTTATAAAAAAAACGCAATTTCTTACATATTAATTTAGTAAAAGTAAAAAAACGACCTTATTTGGTCGTTTTAGATATTATCTGTCAAATACAAAAGACTTTATTATAGCAAAATATTCCCTTATATACATTTTAAATTTAACTGCATCGGGGGTTGGTGCTGGAAACCCATAGGGTTTATATCCTAATCTACTAGCTAAAAATTTAGCCCTTAATATGTGAAAATCCGATGTAACTATTAAGATCTTAATCCTGTCTCTATTGTCAATTTCCTTTATCTTTTCCTTTGCAAATTTCAAATTTTCATATGTACTTGTTGATTTATTTTCTTCTATTATTCTAGTTTTGTCAATGCCATTATCTACTAAAAATCCTTTCATAGCTTTAGCCTCTTCAATATCCTCTGTGGGACCTTGTCCCCCTGTTACAACTACCTTAACATCCTTATTATCCTTTAAATAGTCCAGTGCTGTATAGAGTCTTTCTGATAAGGTGGGAGATGGTAATTTACCATATAATCTAGCCCCAAGAACTATCATATAATCTACATCTCCCTCTTCCTTTTTATCCCCATAATAAATCATTAGACCTTCTATTATAATAAAAGATACTAAAATTAGTATAAAACCCAAAAGTATAATTCTCTTTATAGTTGTATTCATTTACATTCCCTTCTCCTTTTTTGTTTTTTTACTATTATTTATAATTATTATAACATATTAGTAAAAACAAAGCCGGCTTTGTGGCTTCTTTGTTTAGTGCAGGGTGCAAAGTGCAGATCACGGCCCTAATTTTTCCACTAAAAAAAGGATAGGCCCAACACCTATCCCTTCTTTAGTATCTAAATTATCCTACTTTTCTATCCAGCTATTTACTAAATCTTCATTTTCTTTCATCCACTCTTTAGCAGCTACATGGGGTTCTTCATCACTATCGGCTATCATTCCCATTAAACTACCAAGTTCTTGGTCATTCATTTTAAAAGTTTCAAAGAATTTAGCTACCTCTGGCATATCTTCTTTAAATCCTTTTCTAACTATAGTATGAAGATTTTCTACATCTCCATATACCCCTTTAGAGTCTTCTAAGAACTTAAGGTCCCATCTAGCAAATTTCCAGTGGGGTTTCCATCCTGTTACTATTACAGGTTCTTCACTTTCTATTGAATCTTTAAGTTTAGCGGTCATAACGGGACCACTACCTGCCATTAGTTCGTAATCTAAGTCATACTCTTCTATAGCAGTTTTTGTTGCCTTCATAATTCCAGCACCGGAGTCTATACCTATTATTCTACCAGCAAATTTATCTTTATTATCATTTAACTCTTCTATGCTATTTACATCTACATATTCTGGTACTACTAAACCTATCTTAGCACCTTCAAAATTATATCCTAAATCAACTAAATCGTCTTTATACTTTTCCATATATTGTTCGTGGGTTACAGGTAACCATCCATCTAAAAATGCATCTGTTTTCCCATCGGCAACTGAAGTGAATATTACCCCTGCATCTGCACGCTTCATTTCAACTTCATAGTCCATTTTATCCTCTAATATAACCTTAGCTAAGTTTGTCATAGCTATACCTTCGGCCCAGTTAACATAACCTAATTTAACTGTTCCTTTATCCTCAACTTTAGTACCTTCTTCTCCACCATTATCTTCTACTTTACTATCCTCAGATGAACAACCAGCCATTAATGCTAATCCTAACATCGAAATCAATAATAATATTGATATCTTCTTAATATTTTTTCTCACAAAAATCTCCTCCTTTTTATTGTTTTACTTTATCTGAATTCCCCAAAGCTTGGGTAATTCTATCTAATATCATAGCCAATATTACCACTGCAACTCCCCCTTCAAATCCAGTACCAATTTGAAGTTGAGTTATACCACTATATACCTTTTCACCTAGTCCCCTAGCACCTATCATAGATGCAATTACAACCATTGATAATGATAACATTATTGTCTGGTTTACCCCTGCAAGTATTGTGGGAAGGGCTATGGGAAGCTGAACCTTGATAAGCATCTGCTTCGATGTGGAACCAAAGGATTTTGCAGCTTCCACAACCTCTGTTGGAACCTGACGTATACCTAGGTTAGTAAGCCTAACCACAGGTGGCATTGCAAATATTACTGTGGCTATAGCCCCTGGTACATTGCCCATATCAAAGAATAATACAGCAGGGATCAAATATACAAAGGCAGGCATAGTCTGCATAAAGTCAAGTATAGGTCTTATTACCTTATCTACAGTTTTACTTCTAGAAGCCCAAATACCTAAAGGTATTCCTATAATTAAAGCAATAATAGCCGATGCCATTACTAGGGATAATGTCTCAATAGTTTCTTCCCATAGATCCATACTAACTATAAGACCTAATCCTATTAAAGTAAATAATGATACTCCTTTTCCTGCTGCCTTCCATGCAAGAAGAACAAAAATAACTATAAGAACAATATTTGGGGGAAATAGTAATATATCTTGAAGCCCCGTTATTAACTTATCTATAACTTCAGTTATAAAGTCAAATAATGGCTCAAAATTTGTGTCTAACCAATCAACTATTTTCTCAAATATCTTACCTATGTGTAAATTAATCATATTTATTCCTCCCCTCCTGATATTCCTGAAATAAGAGACGATCTTATAATAATGCCTAGCAATTTATCATTATCATCTACTACGGCTATTGGGTACTGTGCATTTGTAGACATATTTAATAAGTCAATAATAGGTGTCTCCGGAGAGGCCTTGGGAACATCCTTTATAATAACTTCGTCAACACTGGTTTTACCCTGTTTCTTAAGTTCTAGTGCATCATCTATCCTTACTATACCTTTAAGTCTTCTGTCTTTATCCACCACGTATATGCTAGATAGTTCTTCTTCATCCATTCTTCTTATTGCCATCCTAGGACCATCTTTATAGGTTACTATGGCATCTGGTTTTCTCATTATACTTGAAGCAGTAACTACTTTAGCTCTATTAACATCTTTAACAAACTCTTTTACATAGTCGTTTGCAGGATCTGTTAATATCTGCTCTGAAGTACCTATCTGTACCACTTTACCATCCTTCATAACAGCGATTCTATCACCTAATTTTAATGCCTCGTCCAAATCATGGGTGATAAATATTATGGTTTTATGCATTCTATTCTGTAGTTCTAAGATCTCATCTTGCATCTCTTTACGTATTAATGGATCTAGTGCACTAAAAGCCTCATCCATAAGAAGTATATCTGGATCAGTGGCAAGGGCACGGGCCAATCCAACTCTTTGTTGCATACCTCCACTTAGTTCATCGGGCATTTGCTCCTCATATCCCTTAAGTCCCACTAACTCTAGGGATTCATAGGCCATTTTTTTTCTGTCTTTTGGGTCTACCCCTTGTATTTCTAATCCGTACTCAACATTTTCACAAACAGTCCTATGGGGAAATAAACCAAAGTGTTGGAAAACCATTGCTATTTTCTTTCTTCTTATATCTAATAATTTGTCTTTATCCGCCGTAACAATATTTTCCCCATCAACCAATATTTCTCCCTTTGTCGGTTCAATAAGACGATTTAAACATCTTATAAGGGTAGATTTACCACTTCCCGATAAACCCATAACCACAAAGAACTCTCCTTTGTTAACTTTAAAACTAGCACTGTTTACCCCAACAGTATTTCCGGTTTTTTCAAGTATTTCTTCTTTAGACATTCCCTTATCTAAATAGGGAAATACCTTCTTAGGATTGTGTCCAAATACTTTTGATACATTCTTCACCTCTAATTGGGCCATTTATTTACCTCCTTTTTTTCAAAAAAATAAAAGAAACCATTGAAAATGATTCCTTTTTATCATGAGAATTTATTCTTTTTATTTAACGTTCAAACAAAGTCAATTATAACTATAACAAAGATATATATACACATCAAATTAATATATCCCCTATATGACTAGATATAGTTACCCTATTATCCATGACCCTCCTATAGGTGCATAATTCTCAATATGACTCCAATATATTCTAATATAATACTGTATACAGTAAATACATAACATTATATTCGATTTTTTTGTGATTTTTTAACTTATTATTCTATTATTAAAATATTCTGTAATTAAAGACCTTCTATGCTATCTATATTATATTCTTCTATGTTTTCATCCCAAACCACTGCTTTAAATTTCCATATATCATCTATTTTTATATTCTCTATAACGTCCTTTGTGGTATCAACTTTATTTCCTTCATTATCAAATAAAGATATATTCACCTCTAAATATTCATATTCCCTATCGGTACTATTTTTTATTTTACCAGTTATAATACTATATGAATCTTTATTTACTAAATCATCCTCTAATACCTCAAATCCATCGATTTTTCTTTTACTTTCAACTTCCCTATTAGATTTAATTTTAGTTTCATTCTTTTCTAAAGGTTTGGTTTTATTGCAAGATGTTAGGAATAAAGATATTATTAGTAGTATTATTACTTTAGTAACCTTCATAAATCTTCTCCTTCGTAATCCTTATAGCCCTGGCTAGAATTTATTCTAGGTCAGTCTTAATGATACCACTATTTTTATTAATATTCTGACCTAGAACTTTTCTATCCCTTTTTATAGCATATGGCCAATGCAAGCTCCCTTAATACTTTACAAGCCACAGCTGTTGATGCTCCACTACTATCATAGTGGGGAGAAAGCTCAACTATATCTGCACCAACTATGTTTAATTCCTTTATTGCATCAATAATATTCATCATATCATTAAACGATATACCTCCAGGTTCTAGTGTTCCAGTACCCGAAAAAAACGATGGATCTAATATGTCTAAGTCTATTGTAACATATATTGGTTTATCCTTTAAATCTTCAACTACACTTTCTAGTCCATCATAATTAAACTTCGTTAATATGGTATGCTCCCTTGCCCAATCAAACTCCTGCTTCTCTCCCGATCTAATTCCATATTGATATATTCTATTATCTCCAAGGAAATCCCATATTCTTTTTACTACGGTGGCATGGGATAACTTTTCATTCATATAATGCTCCCTTAAATCTGTATGGGCATCGAAATGTAATAAATATAAATCATTGTATTTATTATATACAGCCTTAACAGCCGGTAGTGTAACTAAATGCTCTCCTCCTATCATAAGGGGTATCTTACTATCAGCTAAAATTTCTTTAGTGAAATCTTCTATCTTATCTAAAACTTTACTTACATTTCCAAAGGGAAATTCTATATCTCCTCCATCAAATATTTTATAATCATCTAGGTCTAAATCTAAGTAGGGACTATAGGTTTCTAGACCATAGGATTCATTTCTCATAGTATTTGGTGCAAATCTAGTTCCCGGTCTAAAGGATGTGGTCCCATCGAAGGGACTTCCAAAGACAACTATATTTGATTCGTCATAGTCATTATCAAATCCTATAAATGTAAATGTATTTTTATTCATCTTCTAACCTCTCTCTAACATAGGTTGGTAGTGCAAATGCACCAACGTGAAGATCTGTATTATAGTATTTTGTTTTAAGTCCCAATTCGTTCCATTTATTAGGGTTAAAATCCTTAACAGGATGTAATCCCTTAGATGAAAATCCAAATAACCAATGTCCCGATGGATATGTGGGTATATTATATTGATAAGTTTCAGCCACTTTAAATATTTCTTTTATCTTCTTATGGGATCTTGTCATTTCCCTGGCATTATGGGAATAATATGGACTTTCTTTTTGGTTTATTAATATACCATTTTCAGTTAATGCATTATGACAATTGGTATAAAACTCCTTTGTAAAAAGTCCCTCCCCTGGACCTATTGGATCTGTGGAGTCAACTATAATAAGGTCGTAAACATTATTTTTGTTCTCCACGAATTTAAGCCCATCTTCAAAATATAGACTAACCCTGTCATCGTCTAACTTAGAAGCTGTAAACTGTAGATATTTTCTTGAAACATCCACAACCACTTTATCTATTTCAACCATATCTATTTTTTCTATGGTTTTATATCTTGTTAGTTCCCTAACAGTACCTCCATCTCCTCCCCCTATTACTAACACTGACTTAATATTTGGATTTGTCCCCATTGCCACATGGGTAATCATATCGTGATAAATAAACTCATCCTTTTCAGTCACCATAACTAAACCGTCTATGGTTAATAGTTTACCAAACTCATAGGTGTCGAAAACATCTATCTTTTGAAACTCACTTTCCTGTTGATATATATGCTTTTTTATTTTTGCTGAAAATCTTACGTTATCTGTATGATTTTCCGTATACCATAATTCCATATTAATCTCTCCCATATAACTTAGTTTTTAGCATCAGGCTTAAACTTAACTTCTTTAAATTTTTCAGTTGAAAATTTCTTTATTTTTTCAACAATTCCCCTTGGAACCTCAGTGGTTTCTGTTTTTTTAGCCTTAAGCTTTTCTTCGAGATAATCAAATGCATTCCATGGATTGACTTCATCCCCACATGTAAATAGATCCACTGCTGCATAACCATATTCAGGCCATGTGTGAATTGTTAAATGGGACTCTGAGATAATAACCGCTCCACTTACTCCCCAGGGATTAAACATATGAAACACACTTTCCACTATTGTTGCCTTGGCTTCCCTTGCTGCTTGATTCATATGTTTCTCTATTAAATCATGATCATTTAATATATCCTTATCACAATCATAAAACTCAACTAATATATGTCTTCCCAATTGTTCTAATTTCATTTGAATTACCTCCCTATCATCTATAATAATCATATATTTTATTTGTATTTGAAAATCTGATTTTTTATATCACTTTTCTGTTGTTTAATTTAAATTCCTTATAAAGTAATTTAATAATACTAAACAAATAGTTTACCTATATTAAATATACTCTTTTTTTGAAATTTGTCAATAAGTTTTGATAAACTTTTTTAAAAAAAGAAGGACTATCTAGTCCTTCGATTTCTTCCAAAGTATATTCAGACTTTGTCGATACTCTATTGGACTATCTAATCCTTCCCAAATTTAATCCTATATTCCCAATACTTTTATCTTTTCTAGATTCGGATCTGACATTCCTGTTATTACACTTTTTTGGTCCTTTAAGAATTTAATATATTCTATCATTTCTTTATTAATTTTTTCCCCTGGGGTCATTATAGGGATTCCTGGAGGATATGCCATGATAGATTCTCCACTTATTTCTCCAATGGCTTTGTCTAAATCTACTAATCTCTTCCTGGCATAAAAGGCATTTCTAGGAGAGACTATGATCTCTGGATTTTCTAGACTTCTATTTTGAAATTTTAATTGTGATTTTCTATGTTTTTCACTTAAATCCTTTAATGCAGTAACCAAGGTTTCTAGATTGTCCCTAGTATCCCCTACACTAACTATAGCTAGAACATTATACATATCCCCTAACTCCATTTGTATATTATACTCATCCCTTAAAATATCATACACCTCAAATCCTGTTAAACCAAGCTCCGATACATTTATGCCTAATTTTGTTTCATCAAAGTTAAAAACTCCAGGATTTCCTATTAATTCTTTTCCAAATGCATATAGTCCATCTATATTATTTATCTCATCCCTAGCATTCCTAACTAAGTTAAGTACTTCATTAAGCACCTCTTTTCCCTCTGTGGCTAACATTTTCCTTGCCACATCTAGACTGGCCATCAGTAAATAGGATGCGCTGGTTGTTCTATTTAAATTTAGTATGGTTTTTACAGTATTTTTCTCAACAAAACCTTCATTTAAAAGAAGTACAGAACTTTGGGTTAGTGAACCTCCAGTTTTATGAAGACTAACTGCTGCCATATCTCCACCTAATCTAATTCCTGACATTGGTATATCATCATGGAAACCAAAGTGAGCTCCATGGGCTTCATCAAGTAAAACTGCCATACCATGTTTATGGGCAATTTTTATTATTCTCTTTAAATCCGACACAGCACCATAATATGTGGGATTTATTAAAAATATAGCCTTGGCATCGGGATTATTACCTATTGCTATCTCTATGTTTTCAGCGGTTATTCCCATGGCTATCCCTAATCTTTCATTAATTTCTGGCTGGATATATACCGGTAATGCACCGCTTAATATTAATCCATTTATGGCAGATTTATGGGCATTTCTAGGTATTATAATCTTATCCCCTGGATTACATACGCTCATTATCATAGCTTGAACTCCAGAGCTGGTTCCATTTACTAAGAAAAACGAATGATCCGAGCCATAGGCTGATGCCATCAACTCTTGGGCATCCTTAATAACACCTATAGGGTTGCTTAAAATATCTAAACACTTCATGGAATTAACATCTATCTCAAGTATTCTTTCTCCTACATAATCTCTGAACTCTTTTAACCCTTGACCATGCTTGTGACCAGGCACATCAAAGGGTACTACCTTTCTTTCATTATAATCTTTAATTGCATCAAATAATGGAGTCTTATTATGATTATTTAACAATCAAATCACCCTCTTCTTACAAAATATATCCAATAATATATTAACCGAAACCCTTTGTCAATATAAATATAATAAAAAGACTTTACATTAGTAAAGCCAAGCTGCCTTTCAACTATCTATAGACAAAGTAAGCAAAAATGGTAGCCATCCCGCAGGATTTGTGAAAATATAGAATAAGGGAGAAAATTGCTTGAATTCCACTGTCTGAGGGTAGCAAGTTTGGAATTCTACTTTCGACCGTTTCTCTATATTTTCCAAATCCGAGGACTGGCGGACATTTTTGCTTACTTTGCCTATACTCTGACTTCACATTAGTAAAGCCTTTTTATTATTATATATTCATAGATATTGTTGTTAAGAATGTAAACTTCATAAACTCTATAGTATATCCTATATCTTTTTTTATAACATTATGACCATCTAATGCATCTATTATTTTTATCATGACTGCAACAACCATATTATATTCATGGGTCCATCTGAGGTTTTTACTTTCTTTTAGGTTATATAATATTTCCCTTACATCTTTTATATCTTTATAATTATATATGCCCCCTATGGCCATCAACCCTATTAATGGATAATATAAGGTTTTAAACCTAAAGCCGTTATTTCTACCTAAATATAATATGTTTCCACATTTCTTAATTAACCCTTCAATATCCCAAGTATTAGTTCTAGCCAATATATATGATAAAAATCTAAGCTCATCACTTTCATAAAAACCTTGGTCTAATAGCTTATCATGTATGCTTTTTATATTCTTTATAATTTTATGGGTTTTTTCCCTTTTCTTAGCTAGGAGAATAATTGGAGTATAATCAACTATATTAACTAAAGATGGATAATAGTTTTTGACTTTACTATATATATTAATAGATTTTATTACCTTATTACTTTTATCCTCCATATCTAATAATGCAAATGAGTTTAATGATAACTTGCTATCCTTTTTAAACCCATATTTAATAAGTTCGTTCTGAATGTTTAATAACTGATCAAATTTACCTTTAGGATTGTCATACCTTGATATTAATAGACTTGCTAATATATATCTATCCTGATATCTAAGGGGTGAGTACTTTTCAGACTTTACCTTTATATAGTCACTAACTTCCATAAAATATTTGTAATCAAACTCTTTATTATTTATCATATAACTAATAACTATTAAGTTTATAACTCCACTGGATACTTTCCACTTTATTTTTTTATATAGTAACTCATATATTTCACTATATTTATTACATTTATTTTGTATTAACCCATTCATCGATACACTCCTTACTATTGTGTATATTGGAAATAAACATTACTATATAATTATATACCCTTTGGAACGATATTTAACTAAACTATTTATGTAAAAACTCCTATTTTTTTACATAAATAGTCCCCTTAATATTAAGGGGATTATTTATTTAGTGTATATTTATCTACAATTTCAATTAGACTATCTATATTTGGTTTACTTATCTGCTCATCTGCACCTACCGATTTTCCTTTATGATGTAAATCATCGGTTATTAGTGACGAGAATATTAGAACTGGAAGGTCCTTAAGTATATTATGCTCTTTAATTTTTCTTGTTAATGTATGTCCATCCATTTTGGGCATTTCAATATCGGTTATCAAAATATCCACATTTTCTTTGAAACCTTCTCCCTTTTCTTCAGCCAATTGTAATAAATGCCTATAAGCTTCTTCTCCATTATCAAAAAAGGTCAAATCCGTATATCCCCCTGCAGTTAATGTACCTTTAAGCATTTCCCTAATCATCCTAGAATCATCAGCTAAAATAAGTTTCACTTTTCCCCTTTCTTTACTGTGTTTAACTTTTTCAATTTTACCTTCATAACTACCTTTAGATGATGTTAAATCTAAAACAATTTTTTCAAAATCAAGTAACATTAAAACTTTATCCTCTAAAACTATATTTCCTATAACTAAAGAATCCCCAACAACTGAGTCTGGTTCCTTAATATCATTCCAACCTATTCTATGTATCCCTAATACTTTATCTATTAAAAATCCAACCTTCATATTGTTAAATTCACATGATAGCACCATATTTTTCTTATCTCTATCCATTTCTTTATTTTCTAAAACATATCTCATATCTATCAAACTCATTGTTTCTCCCCTTACTAAGGAGACTCCAGCCACTGCCTTACTAGAGTTTGGTATTTTTATAATATCCTTTACCTCAAATATTTCTTTTGTTTTTATTACATTAATAGCATAATGCTTATTATCTACTACAAATTCTAATACCTCAAGTTCTCCAGTTCCACTTTCTAAAAGTATTCCTTTTTGTTTCATATTTTTAACCTCCTAAATTAGATAATAAAATATCTGAATATTTATCATACTACATACTTCGACATTCTTTTTAAAATCCCTTTATTTTACCAAGTTTTTATATTTATTTACTCCTGTATTTTTTAATTTCTTAAGTTTCATAATATTAATAGGAAGATATATGGTGTATATTGTTAAAACCATAATTACACTTGCTAGACTGAAAAAAGAAGCCAAGACTTTTACAATAATAAATATAGCTATAAATATTCCAACATTGATTAAAAACAACATCAATCCATTAAAATTATTTTTAATTATTTCATTTTCTGATTCCCAGTTAAGTTTAGGTGAGTCCATATCTATCATTAATCCACTTATTGATATATATGTCAATAGGGGTGCCACCGATAGTATATATAATAAGATGAAAGAAGCCTTTACCTTTAGTATTATCATTAATACTATATATACTATCAGACTTATTCCCCCCACTATCACACTTACTATAATTTTACCCTTTATTTGTTCTTTGTAACTTATGGGAATAAATTTATTTATAATAAAGTTTCTACCATTTCTAGACACTGGAGTATAAAATATAGGATTAGATATAAATGATAACATAGTTATTCCAATAGATATTAAGATTGTATAGTAACCTGAAGTATTATTAATGAATTGTCCGATTTCCCTAAGACCCATATCTGAAATTATGGGATATATTATTATATATACCAACCATATATTTCCTGTTATAAAATAAGATATGGCAAATGTAGGTGTCCTCACTATGGTTTTAATTTCATAAATAACATATGCAATAACTTTAGACCTCTTACTAAACCTCACCTTAATTTTCTTATTCTTTTTACCACTTTCATTTAAGCCCCTAGCTCCCTTTAGGTATAATTTCTTTCCTATTATTAAATATATAAAAACACCTATTACCGTTGATAATAAAAATAATACAATTTCTAAAATACCCTGTAATCCACCACTATTTGAGAGGGCATTAGATGCCGGTTTAGCTTGAAAGAATATACTTAAGACCTTATTATTTTGAGAGTGCCTCATGGTGTCTATTATAGTATTTATATCTTCTGAATCTGTATTAAAGTCTAAATATCTTCTCATAATTACATTAATTAATATTACTATAACCACAGACATAATTCCACTTAACAATTTAAATAGATCTTTATGTTTTGAAAACTTAGAAAATCTCATTATTACCATGGATATTATAGATGCTAAAACAAGGGGTACTATGGGAAATAATACAAATACAATTAAGCTATACATATAATAAATTAATCCCTTTGATGCTTTTGTTCCATACACTATAACCATAGGCAAAAAGAAAAAGCCTTGTATTAAGTATTGATTTAATAACACTATAATAAACTTTCCCAATAGTAATTCGTGGGATTTAATAGGCAAAAATAAATAGTAATTTAAATCATTTGAGAAATAAAAGGACTTTATTATGTAAAATGTTCCAAAAACAAAAGCTATAATACTTAAAAGTAAAAATCCTATATCTAATATATATTTTTCCATATTGCTAGATTCCAATAAGTCATAAATATGTCCTATTAATCTTCCATATGAAGTTATTATAGGTAACATCATCATTCCAAATATAATAATCAATAGAACTTTCTTCCCCCTATTATCATCACTATCAAAAATACTTGTACCGGTTTTTGATAATACTTTTAATATATTTATAAATCTATTCATTGTCAGTCAACTCCAAGAATATATTCTCGAGGGATCCATCTTTTTTAAATTGTCTTTTCATTTCATCTAGGGTACCGGAAAACAATATTTTTCCATCACTTATTATAGCAACCCTATCACATATTCTCTCTGCCACTTCCAGTACATGGGTTGAAAAAAATACAGTATTCCCCTTATCTGTATGCTCCCTCATGATTGATTTCACCATATGGGATGACTTAGGATCAAGTCCAGTCATGGGCTCATCTAATATCCAAAGTTTAGGCTCGTGGAGAAGAACCCCCATTATTATAATCTTTTGACGCATACCATGGGAGTAGCTACTTATCTTATCATCTAATGACCCCCTCATTGCAAATTGTTCTCCTAGTTTATTTATCCTTTCCTCCCTTATATTTTTATCAACATCATATATATCACAAATGAAGTTTAAATATTCAACACCCCTTAATTTTAAAAACATATCGGGACTATCGGGTACAAATCCGAATAATTTTTTAGCTTCTATCGGTTTTTTATTTATGTCTATATTATCTATTAATACCTCACCTTTATCAGCCTCTAATATTCCCGTTATCATCTTTATAGTGGTGGTCTTTCCAACTCCATTTGGCCCTAAAAATCCAAATATTTCACCACTTTTAACCTCTAGATTAATATTATCAACTGCTTTAAAAACTCCATAGCTTTTACTTACATTTTTTAAGGTAATCATATTAGTATCGCCTCCAAACATTAACTTAGTTACTATTATAGGATATAAAGTCACATTATTACAAGATAAAAAAATAAAAAGCTTAAAAATTAGAGTTGCTCTAATTTTTAAGCTTTTTATTAGTCGTTTACTATTTTATTATAGGAGTTTAGTGTTATAACATAATAAACTAGATATATTAAAGAATATACTGCAGTTGTTAAGATGATAGGTGTTGATAGGTCCCTCATTAGTAACTTCTCTAAACCAAACAGAGCGACTGTACTATGGCATATTCCTATAGCCAGTGGTAATAAAAATACAAATAGGGTTTGTTTTGATACTGACCTTTTCACTTCTCTTTTACTTACACCTATTTTCCTTAATATATTATATCTTTCCTTAGATTCATAGGCATCGGTTAGTTGTTTAAAGTATATTATACTTCCTGTAGCTATTAAAAATACTAAGCCTAAGAATACACCTATAAACAATACTACCCCTGCAAACTGCATAGTGTCCATATATTGATTATAGAAGGAGGCAAAGAATAATCCATGTTTACTTGAGCTTGGCTGACTCTTAATATAGTCGTGTAATTCCTTAGTTAATTCTTTAGCTCTCTTCTGATCAGTTATATTAATTGCTGTCATATTATAGGTAATATCTGTGTTATTATATACTTCATTATACTTATTATATATTTCTTCATATATTTGATCCTTTACAACTAGAGTGGGATTCTCAGTAAATACAACTAGGTTCTCCACATTAAAATCTTTGATCTTTAATGTCTTTTTATATCCTTCAAAATCAATTTCTATATCCTTTCCAGAATAAAGTTCCTTTTCTACCCCAAATATATTTGCATATAATAATGTACTATCATTAGATAGATTTAAATCTTTATTGATTCCTCTGGCCTCTGCTATTTCTTTATAATTACTTTCAGATATTACATAATAATCATCTTCAATTTTTTCTCCACCCATATTTACTTTCCACACAGCAGGAATATATTTAATATCTACCATAGATACAAATTCATTTTTAGGATGTTTTTTTATTATATCCATGACCCTTTCATCTATATCACTATCATGATTTTTTTCATATACATAACTAAATGGAGTTCTATCAGTGGCATCTTCTGTGAATGTGTAGTATCCACTATATATTGTTCCTAAGGCAGTCAATGTAGTAGCACTTAATACTGCTATGGTAGCTAATGTTCTAGCATTACTTTTTATTTTATATAGAAGTTGACTGGTTTCTATCATGTTTGTACCCTTATAATATCTTCTTTTACTTTTCTTAAGAAGTTTTATTATATATATCATAGTTGAATCAAATAAACCATATGTTCCTAAAACTACAAGTCCCAACGTACCTAGTACGGCTATTACAAAAAAGGACGGATCATCTAATCCTTGATATAATACATATCCACCAATTATTAAACCAACTGAAATAACTGCAATTATTAAGGATGCCTTTGGTTCCTTTTCTGCGGTCTTTTCTGCTTTAAATAACTCTATAAGCTTAAACTTATATATTAATCTATATCCATGTATAGCTGTTATAATAAATATTATAGCAAACATGTATATGGTGTGGAGTATAGCTTTTGGAACTACTGCAAACTGAACTTGAGCTATATGTCCCATAAGTCTTATAAGTATCATAATAAAAAGCTTTGATAATAGACTTCCTAATATTATCCCTACAATTAAGGCAATCATTCCCATAACCAATGTTTCATAAAATAACATTCTACCTATTTCTTTTTTCTTAATACCAAGCAAAGAGTAAAGCCCTACTTCTTTTTTTCTTTTCCTTGTAAAATAAGAGTTTGAATACCATATAAATATGGCTGAAAATATGGCAAGTACTATTGCCGATGCCTTAAAGCCAGTAGCAACCTGTACGTTAGTTATCTTATATACTTGATCATTATATTGTATAGATAAAAATGTATAAAACACCATAATGCTAAATACCATTGATAGAAAATATAAAAAGTAGTTTTTAAAGTTTCTTTTTATATTTTTTGCCGATAGTTTAAATAATGTCACTGGTGTCACCCCCAAGGGTCCTTAAAACATCAAGTATCATTTGGAAAAATTCTTTCCTACTACCACTCCTTACAAGTTCAGTGAATAAACTTCCATCCTTTATAAATATTATTCTTTTACAGTAACTTGCCGCAAAGGCATCATGGGTTACCATCATTATGGTAGCATCATTATTTTCATTTAAGTCACTCATTGCCTGTAAAAGTTCCGTTGATGCCTTTGAATCTAAGGCTCCTGTAGGCTCATCTGCAAGGATTAATTGAGGTTTATTGATAATCGCCCTAGCCGCCGCTGTTCTTTGTTTCTGTCCCCCAGAAATTTCATAGGGATATTTGTTTAATATATCCTCTATGCCTAAAATCATTGAAACTTCATTAGCCCTTTTTTCTATTTCTTTAGGGTTAATCTTAGATAGGGCTAAGGGAAGTATTATATTTTCTTTAACAGTTAATGTATCCAGTAGGTTAAAATCTTGAAACATAAACCCTAATTTATTCCTTCTAAATGATGATAATTCCTCCTCTTTCATATTTACTATATTACTATTTCCTATTAAAACCTCTCCAGAGGTTGGAGTATCTATGGTAGATATAATGTTTAGAAGGGTTGTTTTACCTGCTCCCGATGGTCCCATTATACCAACAAATTCACCTTTTTTAATATCTAAATCTATACCTGTTAGAGCAGTAAATATATTGCCCCTTGCACCATATACCTTCTTTACATTTTTGGCTGTTAATACATTTTCCATTTTTTTAACCTCCTATTTCTTCCTACAAGTTAATATATTTTATATTCAATAGAATTTTCTACTTTATAGTTATTGACATATTCTTTGCTTCCCATATCCCTTAATGGGAATATAATATTTCTTATTAATAATAATCCCGTTAACATAATGATTAGTATTATAGCTATACCTGTAAATAGTCTTTGTACCATAGGCTTCCTCCATTTCCTTTAGGAACTGTTACCCAATTGATTATACTATTATTTTAAATTAAATACTTATAATCTACCATTTATTTAACTAACAAAACCCTATATTAGACTTACATTTTTGTCACCTTATTTTTTATTTGATCTCCAGTACCTAAAAGAAAAAACACAGAACCCTGTGTTTTTTAATAATCCATATAATAATCGGTTAGTTTTGGAAAATGTATTATTACCTCAGTGTAATCACCATACTTTGAATTAATGGTTAGATTATGACTCAATTTCATTGAAAGCCTTTTGGCAAGATATAATCCCATTCCAGTGGACTTATTATTTTGCCTTCCAGTATAACCTGTAAATCCTCTTTGAAATACCCTAGGTAAATCTTCCTCTTTTATTCCAATACCATTGTCTTTAATTATTATCCGTTTTTCCTTATCATCCTTTTCCCCGTATATTTTTATTACTCCTCCCTCTGGTGTATATTTTAGGGAGTTTGATAATATTTGATCTATTATAAAACTAAGCCATTTTTTATCTGTGCTAATATTTATATCTATATTTTTAGTCTCTATTTTTATTTTTTTAGATATAAAGGTCTTGGCCTGTTTTTTTATATTATTTTTTATTATATTTTCTAAGTTTATTTCATTTATTAAATAATCCCTTGAAAAAGAGTCTATCCTTGAATGATATAGGGCTTGTTCCACATACCTATCTATACGGTCTAACTCTTCCTCAAAACTATCTAATATATCTTCTTTAGTTTTATTATTGTTACTTTCAATTAATAATCTCATAACCGATATGGGAGTTTTAACTTCGTGAACCCATGATGTTATATATTCTATGTTCTCCTTCCTAACATCATGTAGCTTTGATAGCTTTTTATTTTGGTCTATATATAGCTTTTTAATAAGTCTATTAATCAGTTTCTGACTATACTTCCTAGGTTTTGGGAGTACTGTTGTGATGTTTTCAGAGTTATTGTCAATAATATATTCTATATCATCATAATATCTTTTATTAAATAAAAACCCAAATATTAAATATGTTAGAAAAAAAGTTGATGCCACCATATTTATATAGATTATATTTTCAATTGTTACACCAAATCCATTATCAAGATAAATGACTAAAGATATAAACACCATTAAAAAAATGTAAAAGGATATGAGGTATTTTTTATCTTTTAAATATTTTAGAAAATTCATTTTATTATATATCCCTGCCCTCTTTTAGTTAATATAAAATCATTAAGTCCTATATTAGATAATTTTTTTCTAAGCCTATTTATATTGACTGTTAATGTGTTATCATCAACGAAACTTTCATCTTCCCATAGCCTTCTCATTATTTTTTCTCTACTTACAACACTTCCATTTTGTTTCATAAGTTCATATATTATTTTAAACTCATTTTTAGTAAGTTCTAACTTTTCTTCATTGTATATTATTGTATCATCCTTAAGGTTTAGTACAACTCCACTATACTCTAATACATCAGATTCAACATCGGTATAAGAATATGTCCTCCTTAACATTGCATTAACTTTAGCCATCAATACCTCTAGGGAAAATGGTTTTTGTATAAAGTCATCCCCTCCCATATTCATTGCCATGATTATATCCATATTACTATTTCTAGAGGATATAAATATAATGGGTACCTTTGATACTTCCCTTATTTTGTTACACCAATAAAAACCATCAAAGGATGGTAGATTAACATCCATTAAAACTAAGTGGGGATCATTTTTAACAAAAACATCTAATATATTATCAAAGTTATCTATCTTTATGGGCTTAAACCCCCACTTTTCAATATTATCTATTATTATATCCCTTATTTTATTATCATCTTCAACAATCATAACTTTAAACATATTTGACCTCCATTATTTATGAATAATAACATCACCAATACTTTTCCCCACTTTATTTATAAGGAAGATGGTCATTATGTATATTATAACTTTATCATTCTATAAATATTTTATTTATCCTTTTTAATTTGTACATTTATTAAGCTTGTCCGCCCTTTTAATAGTGACAGTTCATTTTAAATACTTGTACATATAAATTTTTAACCTAGCATTATAACTTTACTATTCTATAGTTATTGTATTTTCCTTTTTAATCTATATAATCAATAAGCCTGTCCATTTTGAGGAAAATAATTTTAGCACTATTACTATCTTATTAATTTTAAAAGATATTAACTACTTTATTTTATACCGTTGTCCTTTCTAAAAAATCATCAATTATACTTTTATACTCTTTCTTTTTACCTATCAGTTTAGAGCCCATACTACATAAAGTAGAAACTCTAGATTGACTTATATTACCAAATAGATAACATATATCTTTAAGGCTAATGTCACAATATCTACTTAGTAAAAGTATAAGTATGGCTTTTGATTCTGTTACTTCTCTATTATATCTTTGAGTTATCTGTCTTTTATCTATATTAGTATATTGACAGACAAACTTCATTACATCCTCAGGAGTATAGTCCCTAGCTATTATATGCCTTTCACTCCTGTAATCAGATTTTTGGTCTTTAAACTCAATATGACGCTTGCCTTTTTTATCTTTTTTACTATGGATGTATTCCTCCATAAAGTCTCTGCACTTCTTTTGAGATTTTCTAGAGTCTTGACTGAAAATCCCCATCATGAAGCTCATATCTATTATATAATATTTATTTTCTATTAATCCCATATATATTCCAAAACTGGAATAGGGATATTTTTCTTCTTTATCAGTCCATTTTGGTATACCTTCACTGTTATTATGTATATATCCAAAGCAAACCTTTAAATATTTTTCATCATCTATTATTTCGCTTCGAAATCTATCGGCAAACAAATGTCCACATCTCCTATACCTTCTGTTGTATCCTTGAGCATATGATTGATTTATTCTATGCATAAACTTCGATACATCGCTACCATTTGCATCTATCATCATGTGTCCATGATTATCCATAAGACAATAGGCATAAACTTTAAAGTCAAATATTTTTTGGTACTTTCTTATTATACCTAAATAAATATCCTTATCTTCATCTTTTCTAAATAAAGTTGTACCCCCTACACTTTTAACCATTATATGATATATGGAGTCTATACTCTTTTTACGGGCAGTTCTGGGCATATAAAAGCCTCCTTCTATTTTTATTATGATTATAGCCAAAGCTTAAATTTATATACCTAGCCCTTTGTAATGAACTGTCCCTATTAAAAAAATACTTGCCATGTGGCAAGTATTTTTTTATGGTATCCACTTTTCAACTAATTCTCGATTATTCTCTACAAACTCTTTTGCAGCTTTCTCTGGGTCCATACCATCTTGTATTTTAAGCATTACAGATGATAGTTGTTCTGTATTTATTCTATAGTTTTCTAAAAATGCTGCTGCCTCTGGTAGATCTTCTTTTATATTTGGTCTACCCATACTTTTAATGTATTCCCCGGTTCCCATTACTTCGTCTGGGTCCTCTAAAAATTTAAGATCCCATTTAGCCCATTTCCAGTGGGGTTTCCAGCCTGTTACCACTATCCAGTCACCATTATTTATAGCCCTCGATAATTCCGTTGTCATAGCTGGGCCACTACTACCCTCTAGTTTCCAATCTGAAATTCCATAATGGGGCATAACCTCTTCTTCTGTAACTACCATTTGGGCAGCTCCAGGATCTATACCTACAATCCTTCCTCCAAATTTCTCTTTATAATTTTTAAGTTCGTCTATACTATCTATTTCAACATACTCTGGCACAACAAAGCCAATCTGTGCTGATGTATAGTTATTATTTAATTCTACTAAATCATCACCATATTTACTCCAATAATTTCTATCGGTATCTGGAAGCCATGAACAAACAAAGGCATCAATCTTACCATTTGCTGTTGACTGATACATAACTCCAGTTTGAAGCATAGGTGTCTCAACATTATATCCCATTTCTTCTAATACAACTTTCACAATATTAGTTGATGCTTGGGCCGATGCCCATTGAACATATCCTATTCTTACAGTTCCCTTAGTACTTTCATCACCATTATTTTTAAGGGGACTCTCCATCATGGCACAACCTGATATTAGCGACATTGTAGCTAATATTATAGTTATTATTTTAATACCTTTATTAATAGCGAATCACTCCTAGTTAACTTTTTTACGACCCTTTATTGTTATACTTCCTGTTATTCTATCAAGTATTATGGCCATTATAACCACTCCTAGACCTGCTTCAAATCCAATCCCAACTTCCATCTGTTGTATTGCTGATAGTACCTGACTTCCCAGACCTTCAGCACCTATCATTGATGCTATTACAACCATAGATAATGATAACATTATAGTTTGATTTATACCGGCCATTATTGATGGAAATGCCATTGGTAATTTGATTTTATATAACATCTGTATAGGTGTAAGTCCAAATGAGTTACCTGCCTCTATTAGATCTTCTGGCACCTGACTTAAGCCTAGTTTTGTTAATCTTATTGCCGGTGGCATTGAGAATACAACTGTTGAAATCACTCCCGGAACCTCACCTATACCAAATAATATGGCTGCCGGTATAAGATAAACAAAAGGTGGCATTGTTTGCATAAAGTCAAGTATCGGGGTAACTATCCTATTTAATAATTGTGATTTACTACATAGTATTCCTATTGGCAAACCTATTAGTAAAGAAAATATTGCAGATATTAATACTAAAACAAAAGTCTGAATAAAGTTTATCCAAATTCCTATATAAAAAACGAAAACTAAACTTCCAAATGTAAATAAAGCTATCTTTTTATTGGCAAGTAGCCATGCTATCCCTGACAATATAATTGTAAATATAAGGGGGGGTAAAACTAAAAGTCCTGTTTCTGTCCATCCCATAAAGGCTTCGATTCCTTTTGATATGCCGTCAAATATTGTTCCAAAGTTTTGAAGTAACCATTCTACAAATTTATCAACAAATTTTCCTACGGGAATAGTATTCAAATTAACACCTCCATATTATGATAAGTTGGCAAGTACTGTACCTTTCACTATAATTCCCTTTAAAGTTCCATCTTCAACTACTGGCAATGGTACATCCATCTGTGAAATATCATCAAACAGTTCATTTATAGTTGTATCTGGACTTACCTTTTTAGTATCTTTTATAACATCTGATAGATCCTTCTCTCCATTTTCAATGGCCTTTGTTACATCCTCGATTCTTACCAAGCCTTTAAGTTTTTTCTTTTTACCAACTACAAATACACTGGATATTCCATTCTGTTTCATCTTATATCTGGCTGTATTAGGTCCATCCTTTTCATATACTAGTTCTAATGGCTTTACCATTACATCCTGGGCCGTTAGTATTTGAGACCTATTTACATTCTTAACAAATTCCTCTACATATTCATTTTTAGAATTGGTTAAAATATCTTCTGCTGTGCCTAACTGGACTATTTCCCCATCTTTCATTATTGCTATCCTATCTCCTAATCTTAAGGCTTCATCTAGGTCATGGGTTATAAATATAATTGTTTTATCTAGCTCATCGTATATTTCCAGCAATAAATCCTGCATATCCCTTTTTATAAGGGGGTCTAATGCACTAAAGGGTTCATCCATTAAAAGAATATCAGGATCAATGGCTAAAGCCCTGGCTAATCCTACCCTTTGCTGCATTCCTCCACTTAATTCATCGGGATATTTATTCTCCCATCCTTCTAATCCTACTTTTTTAAGGGCTTTTTTAGACCTCTCTTCCATTTCCTCTTTAGATATATCATATACTTCTAAACCAAATTGAGTATTCTCTAGTATATTTCTAAAGGGAAATAATGCGAAATTCTGAAAGACCATGCCAAACTTTTCCCGTCTTATATCCCTAAGCTGTTTTTTATCTAGCTTAGTTATATTTGTATCTCCTATTATAATTTCTCCCGCTGTGGGTTGAATCAACCTATTTAAACATCTAAGTAAAGTTGATTTTCCACTTCCTGATAGGCCCATTATTACAAATACCTCATTTGAATTAATATTAAAACTTACATCATTTACTCCAACAGTTAAACCTTTTTTCTCTAATATTTCCTCTTTAGAACTACCATTTTTTAAAAGTTTCAATCCTTCTTCAGGATCATCTCCAAAGATTTTAGTAACATTTTTAACTTTAATATTTGCCATTTATCAAGTCCTCCCCATTGTTTGGTTCTTATATTAATTAACCTCCATGGCAATAATTAATATATGTTTTTTAATTAATACTATATATTTTGTCTAAAATAAAGTTATCCATACATGCTCCATAGAAACCATCGTTAATATAACAAAAAACAAAAAAACTTTAGGAACGTATTAGTTACATCCTAAAGTTTCTTAATGTTTTTCTAATTGATACAACAGACTTTAATACTCTTAAACATCCATATCAAACCATTTATAAAGTTATCATATAAATTTTAAATAGTCAAATATGGTATTTTTATTAATTTAAACACCATTTTTATTCCATTCCCTATATAAAGTACTATTGATAGAATTCCCCTAAATATAATCATCTATATTAATCTTTTTTAACATTAATTAAGTTTATTCTGGGTATATATATTTTTTATATTGGTTTCAATGTTCCTTTCTTTACAAATCCTTCTTCTATAAAACCCTCTTCAACCATTGCTTTTATAACCATTTTTTGTCGTTTCTTAGCTCTATTTATATATTTTTTAGGATTATATAAGCTAGGTGCCTGGGGAAGCCCTGCAAGCATTGCACATTCTTCTGTTGTAAGTTGAGATACATCTTTATTAAAATATTTTTTACTGGCATCTTGTACTCCATATGCTCCATCACCTAAATATATTACATTTAGATACATTTCAAGTATCTCTTCCTTAGTATATTTCTCCTCAAGTTTTATTGATAGTATTAATTCCTTAGCTTTTCTGTTGAGGGTTTTTTCATTTGATAGAAATAAGTTCTTAGCTAGCTGTTGAGATATTGTACTTCCTCCCTCTTTTATTTCTCCTGCCTTAATATTGTTTACAAAGGCCCTTCCTATACCTACTAGGTCAAATCCTGAATGGCTAAAAAATCGCTTATCTTCAATGGCCACAACTGCATTTATAAGATCCTTTGGCATATTCTCTATTTCAGTATATCCATCTATATCCTGTGAAAGTTCCTCTATTAAGTTATCGTTTATTGAATATTTATTTCCATCTATATCCGATGCAAAAACACTTATTCCAGCAATCAATAGTGTTATTATCATTAATATACCTATTAGCTTTTTCATAAAGCCTACCCCCTAACTTCAATTTTTTATTATATCTATATTTTACTCTTAATATACCATATAATCCATTTATCTATATTACAATTTCATTATTTTAACTTACATTTTCGTAAGATGAAAAAAAGAACCCTAAAAAGGGTCCCTTCCGCTCACTTATTAAACTGTAAATTTATTTATTTCTTCTTTAAGCTTTTCTGCTAAGTTTAATAATGATTCACTAGATGATGATACTTGATCTATTGAAGCCGATTGCTCTTCTGTAGCGGCAGATGCCTCTTCAGTGCTTGCTGCATTTTCTTCCGCTATTGCAGATAGATTTTGTATAATATCTATTATTTGTTCCTTCTTATTATTTATACTCTTTGATGATTCATTTAGTCTATCTATGGCAATCATAGAGTGTTTAATTGCACTGATTATTTCATTGTATTTACTTTCTGTTATCTTAACACTATTAAGTTGAGATTCCATATCCTCTAATAACTTTTCTATATTATTCACTGAAGTTTTTGAGCTACTTTGTAACTTTTCTATAGTCTTATCTATTAATTTGGTAGATTCTGTAGACTGCTCTGCCAATTTACTTATTTCATTTGCAACTACTGCAAAGCCTTTACCGGCCTCTCCTGCCCTAGCTGCTTCTATCGATGCATTTAATGCCAGTAAATTAGTTTCCTCGGCTATAGATGCTATCACCCCACTTGCTTTTGATATATCTTCTGTACTCTTATCAGTTTCTAAAATATTTCCTTGGATTTTTTCTATAGATTTTTTACCATTATAAGACTTAGCACTTAAATCATTTATTATTTCTATTCCTTCCTCAGCCAAGGTTGATACTTCAGCTGAAGCTTTATTTAATTCTTTCATGTAGTCATTATTTTCTTCTATTATATTACCCATTTCTGTGATATATAATGAACCGTCCCCTGTATCCTTTGCCTGGTCTGTAGCTCCCTTTGCTATCTCTTCTATAGTCTTAGCTACCTCATTGGAAGCTACTGCAACCTGTTTAGATATATCTGTAAGATACTTAGATGAATCCATAACTTCTCCTGATGAATTTTTTACAGAAGCTATAAGATCTTTTATATTTTCTGTCATCGTATTAAAGGCTCTTCCTAAACTACCTATTTCGTCGTTCCTGTTTATATCTATGCTTTCAGTTAAATCTCCACTGGCCAGCTTACCAGCATGGGTTTCTAGACCCTTTATTGGTTTTGTTATACTCTTTGAAATAAAGTATGTAACAACTAGTCCTATTATTATAAATATTATTGTAAGTAGTAGCATATTTCCCCTAAGACTATAAACTGGATTTAATACTTGATCCTTAGGAACCACTATTGCCATGGACCATTGTGAGTTAGGTATAGGGCTGTATGCAATATAGTTATCTACACCATTTTCATTAAACTCTCCAAAACCATTTTCTCCATTTATCATATTCTTTTGTATATCAATTAAGTCTTTATATTCTTCATTGTCCTTATATTTTTCAATATCTATTTCACCTTTTTTTACAACCTCTATATCACCGTGACCTACCTTTTTACCATTTTTATCTAAGATAAAGGCATATCCCTTTTCTCCTACCTTTATGTCCTCAACTATTTTGTTAAATATTTCTGCATCTAATACACTACCTAATACACCTACTATTTGTCCATATTCATCTTTTATTGGTGTAGTTACCACTATTATAAGCTTATTATCTGATTCACTATATAAAGGTGGTGTTATTACTGTCTCACCTAAAATACTCTGTTTAAAGTTTGGAGCATTGGATAAATCAAAGGACTTCCTACCAGGTACTTTGGTCATTCCACTTAAATCTGAAACTTGAAATCTTTTTACCCCTAGTTTATCTGATTCATCCTCTAATATATCCTTTTGAATCTCCCAATTCATATTTCTTATATCACTTCTTCTAGATATTGTTTGAACCTCTACTACTCTTCTTTTAATTTCCTTAGCAAAGGTTTCAGCATTCTCTTCTACACGACTTTCAAGGGATACCCTTATATTATCGGTAAGGGCATTTGAAGAACTAATATATGATATGGTTGACAATACTATAGACACTATCAATATTAATGCAGCTATCATAACAGTTATTTTCCCCTGTAATCCAAAGTTAATTTTTTTCATTACCTTCCCCCCTATTTATACATTTTTTTGTTTTTTTCGACATTTTAATTATACCCTTAATTATATATTTTTATCAAGGTATTAACAATTCCTGTTATTGGGTATATAACAAGATACATCCTCTTAATTATATTTTAATAAATATATTTTTAATATGTGTTTTATTAATGAATTTCTTATGCCGATAATATAATGTAGTATTGGTAATTTTTAATTTATTATTTTACCATTTGTAATACTTTATATTATAATAAAAAATGAAAGGGGGGTTTGTGTGGATAATGTTAGAAGAGAACAACGTTCAGTGGCATCTGTAATAATATTTACTGTTATTACCTGTGGTATATATGGACTTTACTGGATATATGTAACCAGTAGAGATTTAAAGGACTATTTAGGTGATCCTGAAATTAATCCAGGACTAGATTTATTTCTATGTATAATATGTTTTCCTTACACTATATACTGGGCATATAAAATTGGAAAGCTAATAGTAAGAGCTCAAAGAACATCTGGAATAATGGAAGAAGATAACTCTATCCTTTATCTATTGCTATCGATATTTGGACTTCAAATCGTTGCCTTTGCCATAATGCAATCAAATCTAAATAAAATCTGGGCTAGAAATGAAATCTAGTATTAAAAGCTTCCTAACACCTATGTTGGGAATAGTATTTTTTTATTTTATAGTGTTTATTCTTGGGAATAATACTAGATGTTACTTTAGAAATGTTTTTGGAATACCGTGTCCCGGATGTGGATTAAGTAGAGCCTTTACAAGTTTTTTTAATGGTGATTTTATAGGGGCTATACATTATCATCCCTTATTTATAATACCTATTATAGTATTTATAGTAGTTATATTTAAAAACAACAAGTATATCAATCAATTGTATAAAAGTAATAAATTTTGGAATATAGTTTGTATCATTTTAATAGGTACATGGATAATAAGAATGATTATTTTATTTCCAAATAAAGAACCCCTAAGGTTTTATCAGGATGGTTTTTTTCCACGGATAATAAATATTATTAAATAGTCTGGCATATGCCAGACTATTTTTTATATAGTACCATCATTTATATAATTTTATTTTAATTACAAAAATGATTTTTCTATCTAAATTATTATTTATGGTGTACTATATTGATATGGTAAAAATTTTTATTCTCCCTTTATATAATTTTAAAAAATTATATTGTTAATTAAGTTTTGTACAACCCAAACCACTAATAAAAAATAAACTTAATAATCAAACAACATAAGGGGTGATATAAAAATGGAAAATACTATACCAAAAAATATCAATGACATAGGTATTGGTACTAATAAAGCCAGAAATATGGTTATTTTTTTAACTTTATTTTCATTAACTATTTATGGAGGCTTTAAAAACTTTTTATTATTCCATACTGGAGTAGAATTAATCAGCATAGCTGTAGCATTTAACATATTCTCAGTATCACTAGCCACAAAGGATATAAACCATAATTTCCCTTTTATTGTATTGGGTATTGGTTATTTATTTATAGGAAGCTTGGATTTACTCCATACCTTATCCTACGATGGATTAGGTGTTTTCAAAAGTTTCACCACAGATTTACCAACAAAACTTTGGATAGCATCTAGATATGTTGAAGGATTAACCTTTCTAATCATGTTAATGTTTTTTGAAAAAGGAACTAAATATAGAAATGTCTTTTTTATTTATATGCTAATATGTTTATTTTTTATACTTTCTATATTTGTATATGATATATTTCCAAGTTGCCATATTAAAGGTGAAGGATTAACCGATTTTAAAGTAATAAGTGAATATATCATATGCTTTATACTTCTTGTTTCAATAATAATATTGACTAAAATAAAAGATAAATTTTTAAATTATACTATACTTAAATGGTCCATTATATCTACTATAATATCAGAACTATCCTTTACTTTGTATGTAGATGTATATGGATTTTTTAATATTTTAGGCCACATATTTAAGTTAATTTCATTTTTATTGCTATATAAAGGCATCTGTGATATTCAAATTAAAAGGCCCTACTCCTTACTAAATAGGAGAAATAAGGAATTACAACAGGAGAATTTCAAAAGGCTTAATGTAGAAAAAGAGCTACTAAATAAAAGGGAAATATTAAATTCTATATTAGATTCATCTGGCAATGGAATATTGGTCTATGATAATAATCTAGAACTATTACATGTGAATGATAGTTTTATTAATATGTTAGATGTTTCTAAAAGCCTAATAACAAATAAGAAATTAACAGAGCTCCACCATTTTGTAGTGTCTAAACTTAAGAATCCTAAAGTCTTTTCTAAAAATACTAAGTTAGTTCTATATAGTACTAAAGAAAAAACAGATATTTTAAGACTTAAAAATAATAGGACTTTAAGAAGATATTCCTATCCATTAATTATAGATAAAAAAATAATAGGTAGAGTTGTAAATTTAGAAGACATTACCGATAAGTTTCAGGTAAAAAAATTAAAGGATGATGTTAAATCAACAGAAAAACTACTAAAAAAAGAAAAGGAATATGATAAGCTAAAAACCGAGTTTTTTTCAAATATTTCCCACGAACTAAAGACACCTATAAATATTTTACTAGGTACAGTTCAGTTATTTTATATATATTTAAAAAATAACACTGTCATTGATAAAGATAATAAGTTAAAGGAACATATAGACTCAATGAAACAAAACTGCTATAGACTTTTAAGACTTATAAATAATTTAGTCGATATAACTAAATTAGAATCGGGGCACCTAAGTATTAATTTAAATAACTATAATATAGTAAGTGTAGTTGAAGATATAACGCTATCAGTCTCTACTTATGTAGAAAATAAAGGCTTAAGCCTAATATTTGATACTGATATTGAAGAAAAAATAATTGCCTGTGATCCCGATAAAATTGAAAGAATTATTTTAAACCTCCTTTCTAATGGAATAAAGTTCACCAATCCTGGGGGAGAAATAATAGTATCTATACAGGACAATGATGATTTAATATCAATATCTGTTAAGGATAATGGTATAGGTATTCCTAAAAAGAAACAAAAAGAGATTTTTAATAGATTTGATCAAGTGGGAGAGTCATTGTCAAGGAATTATCAAGGTAGTGGTATTGGATTATCATTAGTTAAATCCTTGGTAGACCTTCATAATGGTAGTATCAATTTAATAAGTGAGTATAATGACGGCAGTGAGTTTATAATAAACCTGCCAGTAAGAAAAGTATATGATGGGAATAACAATATTAATATAAAAAATAATAAATCTAATATTGAAAAAATACAAATAGAATTCTCCGATATATACTCATAATAATTATATAATACCTTATGGTTTGGGTTGTACATTTTAAAAAGGAAGGTAGCCGCCTTCCTTTTAAATGTATTTAGTCTATTATATTTCTTGTTTTGCTTAGCTTCTCATAAAATAACCGCTTCTTCTTTTCAAATAAATGGAGTATAAAATGTATAAATAACATTACATTTACTAAGACTCCAATAAAGCCTATTATAATTCCAGCTATGGAATTATAGTTAGCCACAAAACCACTTATTAATATACTATTGGTTCCAAATACTCCGTAGTATAATATACCATACCTTTTTAGAACCTCTTTAAATTTGATTCTATCATTTTCACCCTTTATTTTAATCCTTAAAAAAGTCTTTCCTATTGTTTTACCATTTGTTATATATACTCCTACTATAAAATATAAAAATACAGTTATTATATATAAAATGATCCCTTTAGGCACTGCTAGAATTTTTATAATTAGTAGTAATATACCTCCGATTATTCCCCAATCTATCATAAATGCAAGGGTCCTTCTTATAAAACCTACCTCTAACTCCTTTAAGTTAACATCTTTATCTAATTTATCTGCCTTGGGAAGAAAAAATGTAAACATCGGAGCTATTATGTATCCAATAAATCCTCCAAATGTATTAAGTATCAAATCATCCACATCAAATAGCCTATAGGGACAATTATAAATGGCATAAAGTCCTGTTATCTGGGTTATCTCAAAAAATAATGATATTAAAAATGATAAAATTATAGTCTCTATCATTCCCTTTTTAAAATAGTATCTTAAATATACCCCAAGGGGTAATAACAATATAGCATTAAAGGCAGCCTGTAAAAATACGCTTTCCCTAAGGGCATCTATATAGGTACTAGGATCATATATATTAAGGGTGGTCTTATCTAAAAAAGTATCAACAAATTGAAATGGCTCTATTTGATAATACTGGGTATTCTCCCGCTGAAAACTACAGATATCCCTAGTCTCTGGAAGGGGTAATATAACTAGATAATAGGCAACCAATAAATAAAAGAAAAAAGAGTAGAGTATAAAACTCCTTAATTTATTTACATATTTATATTTCCTATATTGATGTATCAAAAACGGCAATGTTATTAAAAAAGCTAAAATAGGAAAAGTTAATATAGCTATTTTTATAGGAAGAATATAGGCTTCCATGTTATGCCCCCTTTATTAAGTTTAGAGTCTAAACTTTCTTTATATGGTCAATGTATACAGCTTATTATTCAATATGTCCACAAACTTTCTTTTCATAAATTTACTACTATAAATTGAACCTACCATTTCCCTCCACTGATAAACAGTAAGTCCACTTTCCTCTTCTAATATATCTATTAATCCTTCAGATTTATATAATCTAATAATATCATCGGTGAGCTCCTTAGGGGAACTATAAACATTAAATACCATATAGGTTCTATTAGTAAACCATCTACTATTAAAGCTGTTGGAAAGTTTTGTAACTTCCTTTATGAAATCCCCTCTACTTAAACCCTTCATTCCATCAATAATATCAAGTTGAGCCTTTATATCTTTTATATCCCTTTTATACTTTTCTTTTATATCATCTTTAAGCATATCTAGTAAATCATAAGGGTTGTCCACATCATAAATAACTTCATCATGCTCTTCTCTAGTAAGCCAAGTTACAATTACACTAGGAAAGAATACATATTTTATAAACCCCATCAAGGATTCAACATTTGGATAACATGCCCAACTATTATGCATTTGATTTCCATTATAAATATTAGTTTGTATAAATAGGGAGTCCTTTGATAAAGGTATGTTTTTAAATAATCCTTGCCAAACATTTTTATTATTTTTTATATAATGCTTCCAAAATCCCAAGGTTTCATACATATTAAAACTTCCTTTCTCCATTTATTCCACAGGTGGTATGGCTATTAATTTATTTATTTTTTTCCCTTGTTTAGAAAATTTCTTCTCATATTCGGTCATTACGTTGTCTTCATTGTATTGGCTGTTGTGTAGATCCCTTGTTACCAATGTTATATTCCACCCCTGTTCCTTAAGTTCCTCTATGGAGAAATTAAATAAACCATCATTGTCGGTTTTAAAATGTAAGTCCCCACTTGATTTTAATATCCTTTCATAGTCCTTTAAAAATCCTCTATAGGTAAGTCGTCTTTTACTATGTCTTTTTTTAGGCCATGGGTCTGAAAAATTTAGATATATCCTATCCAAGTCATTATCGTTAAATATCTCATCTATTAATTTTATGTCACTGTGGGCAAAATAAAAGTTTTCAGGGCACTCCTCAGGTAATTTTTTTAAAGCCCTTATAACAACCTTTGAATTTCTCTCAAAGGCTAAATAGTTTATATTAGGATATTTTTCTGCCATCCCCATTATAAAACTTCCCCTTCCAGATCCAAACTCCACATGGAGGGGATTTTTATTTCCAAATATTTCATCCCATTTTCCTTTAAATCTTTCCGGTCTAAATATAGCCTTTTCATTGTCTTTTATTATTTCATGGGCATTTTCCACATGTCTTAATCTCATTTACTACACCTCTTTAAATATTAAAATATACACATTTTATTATTATACCAATAATACTTATAATAATAAATATTATTTATATTTAAATTCCATAGATGAATTTAATAGTCTCTTATATTCCTTCTTCTTTTTATTAAAATTACCATGTTGTATAAAAAGTAAGGAAAAAGCTTCCCATAAAAAGACCCATCCTCCAACGGATAAACCTTGGAATATTATATTATTAAATAAATTCATTTTAGTAGATACCTGTAAAGTATAGGATAGTGAAATAAAGAGTATTGATATAATGATATATATTATTGCCCTTTTCCTTTTATTAAATAAGCTTGACTTTATTACATATAACCTATATCTAAAGAAACTTCTAATCCCCTTTTCAATTCTTTTTTCTGTTTCTTTATTTCTTTTTTGATTATCCATTATAAACCTCATAACAATATTATTTTTTAAATCGATATCATAGGAACAGTCTTCTAAAAATGTTTTAAGACTAGAATCCAAATCTCTAACATTATAAACTGAAGAATCCCAGCTATTAAAAATATCATTATAGTCTTCAATTGAAATCTCTATTATATAATCCCCTGTCTTTTCATCTATTGAATAAAATTGTTCTAAATAGTTTCGTCTCACATTATCATCCTTTTCTTTTAAACTTCCCATATTTATCCCATACCCTGTAAAATAATATTAAATCCAATAAACCACAGAATTATAGTATCTACATAATATCATACTATATAAAATTTAAGATGTCATAGATTATGGTACCATAATCTATGACATCTTAATATTAAATTAACTATTTGTTTTTTAGCCTCTATTTAAGCTGTCTTGGTTACTTCAAACTGACTATAATAAAGACTAGCATAGAATCCATCCTTTTCTAATAAATCTTTATGATTACCCTGCTCTACAATATCTCCTTTATCCATAACCAAAATTGTATCAGCATCTTTAATGGTAGACAAACGATGGGCAATAATAAAACTTGTACGATTTTCCATAAGATTATCCATGGCCCTTTGGATCTGAAGTTCTGTTCTCGTATCAACTGAGCTTGTAGCCTCATCTAGAATTAAAATTTTAGGGTCAGCTAATATAGCCCTAGCTATTGTAATCAACTGTTTTTGTCCTTGAGATACATTTGATGCTTCTTCATTTAGTATCATATCATATCCATCGGGTAGTGTATGGACAAAACTGTCAACGTGGGCTGCCTTGGCCGCAGCCACCACCTCATCATCAGTGGCATCAAGTCTACCATATCGAATATTTTCCATTATAGTATCATTATAAAGCCATGTATCCTGTAACACCATACCAAACATATCCCTTAGGTCATTACGGGTAAAGTCCTTTATATTGTGTCCATCTATCATAATAGCACCTTTATCTATATCATAAAATCTCATTAATAATTTAACTATTGTAGTTTTACCTGCTCCTGTTGGTCCTACAATTGCAACTTTTTGTCCTGATTTAACGGATACTGAAAAGTCATTAATTATAGTTTCATCGTCATTATATCCAAAATGAACATCGTTAAAGTCAACTTTTCCTAAAATATTGTTAACCTTTAACGGATTAGATGGATCTTTAGTCTCCTCTTCCTCCTCTAAAAATTCAAATACCCTTTCTGCCGAAGCCGCCGTCTGTTGAAGTATATTAGATATATTGGCAATTTGTGATATAGGCTGTGTAAATTGACGTACATACTGTATAAATGCTTGAATATCGCCTACTTCTATAGTTCCCTTAGCAGCCAGATAGCCTCCTAAAATACTTATGGCAACATATCCTAAGTTTCCTACAAAGTTCATAAGGGGTCTCATAATACTAGTGAAAAATTGAGACTTCCAAGCTGCACCATATAGCTTTTCATTTAAGGCATCAAATTTTTCGATACTTTTTTCTTCTCCATTAAATGCCTTCATCACAATATGTCCACCATACATTTCTTCCACATGTCCATTTACATTCCCTAGGTAATCCTGTCTTTGTTTAAAGTATTTTTGAGACTTTTTTACTATAACCATTATTAAAGCCATGGAAATAGGGATGATTACAA
The DNA here is from genome assembly GCF_037577855.1 of Dethiothermospora halolimnae. Taxonomy (NCBI): domain Bacteria; kingdom Bacillati; phylum Bacillota; class Tissierellia; order Tissierellales; family Thermohalobacteraceae; genus Dethiothermospora; species Dethiothermospora halolimnae. The sequence goes on from NZ_JBAKFX010000017.1 coordinate 61,655, forward strand.
GGGCAACTAAAGTCATTTTAAAACTTATGGTTAACATCATAACTAAAACTCCTAATACTGTAGTTACCGATGTTATTATTTGACTCAAACTTTGATTTAATGTCTGACTGAGGGTATCTATATCATTAGTCACCCTAGATAATACCTCCCCTTGAGTAGTATTATCAAAATATTTAAGGGGTAAAGCATTTATCTTTTTAGATATATCCCTTCTAAGGTCATAACTTACCTTCATCGATACTCCAGACATTATCCACCCCTGAATGTATCTAAATAGGGCACTTATTAAGTATAACCCTAGAAGTATAAAAATTATATTTTTAATATAACCAAAGTCTATACTCCCTGTTCCTGCTATTTTAGCCATAACACCTTCAAATAATTTTGTTGTAGCCTTTCCTAAAATTTTAGGTCCCACAATTGAAAATATGGAACTCGCCACAGCAAATATAAGAACAGTAAATATAGATACCTTATACACACTTAACTTTTTCACCAGTTTCTTCATCGTACCCTTAAAGTTTCGAGGCTTTTCCCCGCCTCCCATCATTCCTCCATGGCCTGGTCCTCTACCTCTTCTTCTATTTCTAACTTTCTTGTCTTCTCTCATGCCAATTCCTCCTTTGAGAGCTGGGATGAAGCTATCTCTCTATAGATTGGACAGTTCTCCATCAATTCCTTATGACTACCCTTACCTACCATTTCACCTTCATCAAGAACTATTATCTGATCGGCATTCATAATATTTGAAATACGTTGTTCCACGATAAAAATCGTACTAGTTTTTGTTTGGGTTTTTAATGCTTTTTTAAGGGCTGTAGCCGTTTTAAAGTCAAGGGCTGAAAAACTATCATCAAAAATATAAATATCCGGTTTTTTTATAAGGGCCCTTGCAATTGACAATCTTTGTTTCTGACCTCCCGATACATTAGAACCTCCCTGAGAAATATGCTCTTTAAAGCCTTTATCCTTATCTTCTATAAAGTCTATAGCCTGGGCTATTTCTGATGCTCTTTTTAAATCAGATTCTGATGCATTTTCATATCCATACTTTAAATTAGATTCAATAGTTCCACTAAATAGTGAACTCTTTTGAGGTACATAGCCAATCTTTTCCCTTAAATCATGCTGGGTAACTTCTCTTATATCTATTCCATCTATCATTATTTCTCCCTCTGTCACATCATAAAATCTAGGAATCAAATTAACAAGGGTACTTTTTCCTGAGCCAGTAGATCCTATAAATGCTACTGTTTGTCCTGGTAGAGCTCTAAAACTTATATTTTTAAGCATATCTTCTTCTGCCCCTTCATACCTAAAGGATACATTTTTAAATTCTACTATACCATTGGAATCATTATTAAACCCTTTAGGTCTCTCTGGGTCCTTTATCTTGTTGTCAGTTTCTAATACTTCAGAAATACGCCCTGCTGCCACTGAAGCTCTTGGAATCATAATAAACATAAAGGACATCATCAAGAATGCAAATATAATTTGCATAGCATATTGCATATATGCCATCATATCCCCTACCTGCATGCTGGAATTTGCAATCTGATGGGCTCCCACCCAAACTATCAGTATAGTAGCGCAATTCATTATTAACATCATGCTTGGAAACATCACAACCATTATACGATTCACAAATAAATTTGTTTTTGTAAGATCCTTATTCGCTTTATCAAATCTTCTTTCTTCAAATCTTTGGGTGTTAAAAGCCCTTATTACCATCATTCCTGAGAGATTTTCACGGGTCACTAAATTAAGTCTATCTATAAGTTTTTGAATGGCCTTAAACTTTGGTAAAGCTATTGCAAATACAACTGATATTAACCCAAGTAAAGCTATTACTGGAACAGCAATTGTCCAAGACATAGAACTACTTTTATCTATAGCCTTAAGAACCCCCCCTATCCCCATAATTGGTGCATAAAATACCATCCTTATCATAATAACCGTAAGCATTTGTATTTGGGTAATATCATTGGTGGTTCTTGTTATAAGGGATGCTGTAGAAAATTTATCCAGTTCCCTTTTAGAAAAACCCTCCACCTTTTTAAATACATTCCCTCGTAAATTCCTTGATAACCCTGCTGCGGTTCTTGAAGCTAAAAAACCTACAATAACTATACTTATTGCACTTATAATTGATATTAAAAGCATTATACTTCCTGTTTTAATAATATATCCTCTTTGTATCTTATCAGTATCCATTCCTAAGGCCTCATATTCAAGCTTTATACTTGGTGCTGTAGCTTGAATAAGCATATCCTCTCCTAAAGTAGAAAACTTTTTATTCATATTCTCACTTACTTCGTTTCTTTTTTCTTCAGGTAGCTTAGAGAATAGAGCAAAGACATCTGTATCGGTGGGTACTTCTCTGCCATCTAAGTTAATCTTCCCATTTTTTGATTGAGCTTTCATTCTTTCAATACCTGACACAGCTATAAATGCTCTTCCTATCACATTATTTAGCTTAGCATCTTCTAACATATCTATTTCTCTTATAACATAAATTGGCTCCTTCTCTAACTGGGGATAATCCCTAACATATTTTTTATAATCGGCACTTGATTTATCTATTAACCTATAACTATTCATAGTATATTTTTTATTCTCTTTATTCATAAATAAAGAAAGTCTATCCATTTGGCTTTTTCTAATAGCCTCTGGGACTGCATTTTCAATGCCACCTTGCTGAATCCCCTTGTTTACTATATCTGACATATAATCCGGCAAAGAAAGATCAGCCATGGCTTGAACAAAAAGGAAAACTATAGCAGCTAATATTAATCCAATAAAAGGCTTTAAATGCTTAGCTAGTTTCAACATTATTTCATCTACTCCTTCTCCATAACTTAATACTTCATCATTTATTTTAAATTTATATATTAATTATCCATATCTTGATTTTGTTTACTCATTATATCCTTTAATATATTTAATCCTTCAAAAACCTTATCTATTTCTTCTTTAGTGGCTTGATTTACAATTGAGTCTATCTTTTTTTCCACTTGTTTGAAATTCTTCTTAGCATCATTCTTAAATTCACTGGTAACGTCCACATAAACTACCCTTCTATCTTCATTACTTCTTTTTCTCTCAACAAATCCTCTTTTTTCCAACCTATCTATGATTCCCGATACGGTGCTATTAGAGATTCCCATTATATCACTTAACTCACTTACTTTTTTCGGTCCAGTATGACTTAAAATTTTCATAAGCATTCCTTGGGAAGCTGTAATACCCATTTCCTTAAATCCATTCTCGGCATTTTTGTGTATAAACTGTAATACTTCTTTTAATAATCTGACTATACTAATACCCTTGTCTATTTCACTCATCAATTAATCCCTCCCTTAAATATATTTTCTATGCATATATTTAGTATAGATATATTTCGTATACTAAATATATTTTACTACTATCATTACCTATTAGTCAATAATAATTTTATTTTCCATAGAGTAGGAGGTAGATAATTAATTTATCTACCGGCCTCTCACACCACCGTACGTACCGTTCGGTATACGGCGGTTCACTAAGACAATCTGAATTTTTCATACTGTGAAGATAAACTTGTAAAACCATAATTGGTCAATCTTTGATTAGTTATGGTTTTACTCAATATTGGACTATTTGATATTCTCCAATATCCCTTTCTTGTGTTTGCATATTCCCAAGCCTTGTATTTTGGTACTTTTAATCTTATTA
>NZ_JBAKFX010000018.1:0-65275 GCF_037577855.1 Dethiothermospora halolimnae
TTATATAACGGAAATGGGAAGGTTATTTTTAACCTTCCTTTTTTTCTTTTTTGCATAAAAAAATAATATAATGGATATCCATTATACTATTTTTTATTAACTGTCTATTTCCCGACAGCCCCTTTCTTTTTTTGTCGAAACTTTTGTAAAGGATTATCAGTTAGCTTGTCCAATTTATATACTATAATGAGGGGTGAGTATATGGAAGTGAAAAATAATCTAAAAGAAATTAGGCTTAAAGAATATATGATAGATAGTAAAACTGAGTTTGCTAAAATGATTGAAGTTAATACACATACATATATTAAATGGGAGAATGGAAATAGTGTTCCGGTTTTAAAAAAGGCTTTGTATGTAGCTAATAAACTAAATAAAAAGGTGGATGAAATATGGTATCTTGAGTAGATACCATATTTTTTTATACTATTTTAGAAAATTTTTCACAAAAAACATACTGGACATGCAATATTTAGAACTAAATGCATATAGATATAGTGTAATACAAAATATTAAAAGTTAATACAGCCTGTATTACAAATTAATAAAAATTATTAAGGGGGCAGGGGTATGATAATTGGTGTTGATAATGGTTACACATACACAAAGAATAGCAAGGGGATTATATTCCCTAGTAAGGTTAGAGAGGGAGAGGATCTAGATATTAATAATGTTATTAGAGTGGAATATCAGGGGAGAAATTACATAGTTGGAGAAAAAGAATCCAATTATACGGTAGATACAAATAAAGCGAATGATGAAAAAACACTATTAAATATTATAACTTCGATAGGAATGAGTGTTAGTAATAAAAGCAATATAAAAGTTATGACAGGACTGCCTCCTTTACACTATAAGGCTCAAAAGGAAACCTTGAAAAGCAATCTTATTGATAGAAACTTTAATATTAAGATAAATGGAGACAACAAAAGTTTTCGTATATCAGATGCAGATGTATTTATACAAGGAGCAGGGCCAGTATTTCAGAACCCAACTAAATATATAAATTCCAAAACTATAGTGATTGATATAGGAGGTTTAACGGTAGATGTATGTTACTTTGAGGGATTGAAATTGCTAAAATACAGAACATACACATTGGGTATGCTTAAACTTTATTCAAATGTTATTTCGCAAATTAACGAAAAACTGGAATTAGACTTAATTGTAGCAGATGCAGAAAAGATTTTAAATGAAGGTATAAAGATTTATGGTGAACAGCAGGATATAACATTTTTAAAGCCTATATTAGATAGTCATATAAATAATATATTAACTAACATTAAATTAGATTTTCCATTAAAGACTATGGACCATATAATTCAAATTGGTGGAGGAAGTATATGTTTGAATTTAGATATACCTAATGCTGAAATATTACCTAATAGTCAGTTTATAAATGCCTATTGTTATGAGGAAATTGGGAAGGTGAGGTTTGATGGCTAGAAAAATAGTTCCTATATCAGTTAAGGATGAAGGGTTAATTAAATACCTGGAGAGCAAAGAAAATAAATCAAGATACATCAGAGAACTTATAAAAAAAGATATGAACAAAGAATTGGATCAATATACAAAAGATCTAATATTAGATTTTATAAAAAATAACTTCAAAGATATAGGAACCTCTAAAAATACAAACTTGAGTAGGTTTAAGAATGAAATTGACAGTATATTTGACACATAAAAAAAGAACCCTTTTTCAAGGGTATAGATATGCCAAGTAACTGAAAGTGTGTTCCGTTCGTTCAGAGAACTTCAACTACACTACACTTCCAGTTTATGCGACAAAATCGAAAATATGCATGTCAACCTTGTACTAATTTATATTTTGCTTGTACTTTTTTATCCGAATATAGATATTATTTCAGCTGCAACAACAAGACCGATTCCAAACCACATAGATTTTCACCAACTTTCTAAAGGGGGATTTATAATGTTAAAGAAAATATTTATTATGTTATTTGTTATTATGTACGTTTGTTTAAGTTTTTATTCGGTGGCTTTTGCAGAGGATGAAGTTGATGAAACAAGACAAAAAATTGACTCCAAAGTTATTAAAATAGTAAAAATTTTAGGTTACTTTGTTATATTGTTATTTGCTATAAAGGATGTTTTAAAAGAATTGCAGATGGGGGATATCCAAGGGATAGGTAGTGTAGTTATTAAATATCTTATTGTATATGCAGTATTACTAGGACTTCCAGTAGCTCTAAGATGGGTTGAGGTATTTATAGAGGAGTTGAAGATGTAATGCTAGATACTATTGATAAAATAAAAGAAATGTTAGAGCCTATATATGAGGTTTTTTATGCCATAATGCACCCTATACAGACTCTTAACAAGCTACTAGACATTTCTTTAGCTTACATTCCAATATTAATTGTAGTTATATTTTTCTTCTATATAGTAACTCAAAGCCCTAAAATATTTAGAGTTTTTACGGCTATGGTATTCTTTTTCGTAATGATAAAAATAGCTATAGTATTTAATATGTCATGGCTCCTACTGGTCGTAGTGGTTGCAGTGTTGGTTATTAGACTACTGGGGGTGGTTATGTGAAGTTATACAAGTATTTCGAGATAGTTAAACCCGAATACATCTATTTAAAACTAACTCCAAATAATAGTGTTAGGAACAATAGTACCGACCAGATTGCTAAGGCTATATGTAGCTTATACAAAAACTTAACTCAATGCATCAATCGTTATGAAAAAAAATTCTTTTATGAACCTAAATCAAAGGTAGCTTATTACATCTATATAGAGAAGTCTAAAGCAGAGTTTTATTTCATTATCAATAAAACATATCTACAATTAATAAAAGAGAAAATCCAAAACTCATGGAAAGGATTAACTATAAAGGAAGTTGAGAAAATGCCTAATTTTAGTGATAAAGCCGATAAATTTTATATGACTTATAAGAAAGAAGATGGATTAAGTCTTAGTGTAGATAAAAGATCTAATAGTTTATTATCATCCTTACTTAATGTAGTTCCAGTAATGAAAGAAGGGGATAAGGTTGGGATATTCTACAACTTTATCCCTTGTAGCCAGTATAGTTGGAGGGCCACCTATGATAAGACTATTCAGAAGTTAAAAGATGGTATGCCAGTAGATAAGCAAAAAACAGGTGGCTTTTTCATAGTCAAAATGCTAGGTTATATAATTACATTTATCCTAGAAATGATAGAAAATGCTATATTCGACCTTGCTAAAGTAGATAAGAAAGAAGATAGTTTATCGGATTTATTTTTCAAGAAACTTAACATGAGGGAATTATCTACTCCTACACAGCAAAAAAAGGACTTAAATGTATTAGACACCCAAATAGTAGTACTATCCGATAGCACAGATAGAAAACGTAAAATGAACAATGCTAGAGCCATAACAACAGCTTACAATCGAATAACAGGGGATAATGAGTTAGTGGCCAAGAAGTATAAAAAGAATTTTAAACCTAATGATCTATACTTTAAAAAGGCAGAAGTTATTAAAATAAGTACGGATGAATGTCAGAACTTTATTCAATTACCTGGTAGAGAACTTCTTGAAGAACATAACTGTATAGAAAAGATAGAAACCCAAGAAACTCAAGTACCTAAACCACTAAGGCATGGAATAATGTGTGTTGGAACTAACACATATAGAGGAATAAAGCAGAGAGGGTTTTTGTCTACAGATAGTGAATATCAGTATTTGACTTTAGTTGCTATTGGACCTACTAGAGCAGGAAAAACTAATTTTATAGCCAATATATCTAAAAATGCAGTAGATAATAATGAATGCATGATACTATTTGACTTTTGTGGAAATAATGAGTTATCTAATGAAGTGTCAAGTGTATTTCCTAATAGCCAAGTCCTAAGTATAGAGTGTGATGATATAGATAATTTGCAAGGATTAGGCTATAACGAAGTACCAAGAGGTAAAAGTACCTTTGAACAATATAGAAATGCTAAGAGGCAAACCTCACAACTTGTAACATTAATAAATAGTATAAATGCTGATGATAAAAAGTTAGCTCCTAGGATGGATAGATTTTTAAAATCAGCTGCATTAGTTGTGTTTATAAATAACGGAACTATAAATGATGTATTTGATGTACTTCAAAATCATAAAAAAAGATATGGTTATATTGAGAAGATACCTATGAATCAGATGAATAATTTGGAAGAATATATTTTAAGTTTGAAGGAATTAGATGATACATCAACAGTAACAGAAGAAACTGAAAAAGATGGGAAAAAGGTTAAGATAAAAAAAGAAGTAGTAACTGGAACTAGGATAAGTAAAATATCAGGTATAATAGACAGGATAGATAGGTTAAAAGATAATACCTACTTAGAAATGATGTTAAAACAAGATTGCAGCAATAATATTGATTTAGTCAAAGAAATGCAGAAAAACCAAGTTATATGTATTAAGATGCCAGAGCATATGTTTTTAACTGAAAAAGAAAAGGATATATATTCTACATATTGGATAACCAAGGTTTGGTTAGCTTTACAGATTAGAAAGTGGCAGATACCAAATAAGAAGCAAAGGAAAAAAGTTAATGTAGTTGTGGATGAATTATACCAAGTTCCTTATACTCAAGACTTTATAAGGAAGAAATTAAGTCAGATGGCTAAGTTCAGTTGTAAAGTTATAATAAGTTGTCACCATTTAAGTCAAATAGGCATAATAAGAGAAGAATTAAAGTCAGCTAATGCAAGTTATATGTTAATATCCGGTTGCGATAAAAAGAATTACAATGAATTAAAAGAAGAATTACATCCATATACATTAGATGATCTTCTTAATTTACCAAGGTTTCACTCTCTAAATTTAATTAAATATACAAAAGGATATGCAAAGTTTATAACTCACTTACCTACAGATATAATTATAGAAACATAATAATAAGTACTCTAGATTTATAACTAAGTTACCAAAACCTATATAAAATACTAATATTATAATTGATAACATGGTGGTACCTATTCTTCGGTACCAATATCTGTCAAAATTCCTTTAGCTTCATCAGTTGGCATAGCCCATCTCTGAGTTAAATATCTTATACCTGCAGACAATTCTCCATCTGCTCCGCCAAACTGTTCCAATATCATTTGGGCTAAGGCAGGATTACAAGAGTCTACTCTAACAGGATATTGTAATTTTTTTTCATAAATCCACATATATTAACCTCCTTTAGTCACATCCACAATAATCTATTTCCCAAGGCCAAGGCCCTTTTATATATTCCCAAGGACATCTACTCATAGACTGATGAGTAAGGGGTCCGTATTTGTTTTCATACATACATTTTAATTCATCATGTTTCTTAACAAAGGAATTGTGTAATCTTAAAGCTCTTTCATCTGTTGGATGAGTATCTAAATATAGATTTGTTTCAACCAAACAAAACTCAATAGCCATTAAGTCTTCTAATAATCTCAATTGTTTAGAGTCCATCAAGACACCTCCTAATATTCAATTTAACAATAATCTTTTTCATATTTATATGGTCTATATAGTTCAGGGAACAGTGTTCCTTTACATAAAGCCTTTCTGGGTTCGTAGACTTTACCCATTACTTGAAAAGGTACATATGCTTCAGCAAGTTCTTTCTTTGGGACCTTTCTAGGATCACAATAATTTTCATAGTCAGGATACATATTTCTATCCATAATCAACCCTCCCGGATTATTTATTTGTTTGCAATAATATAATACGTTAAAATAAGAGGATTTGTTACTCATTCAAATTAAAGAATAAAGAATAGAGAAGAAATAAGAAATAAAAAAATAGATGGACAAGTCCATCTATTTGGGTTGTTGGGGGATTCGTAATCCCCCAACTAATTTACAATTTATAATTTAAAATTTACAATTCCAAAGGTGATACACTTTGGATTATTCTTTGTACCTATAAAGTGTAATCTCCAAAGCATCACCATGGAACACTACTTTTGCCTTATCTACCATGGAACCAACCAAGGAAAGCTCAGTATCACAATCACTTTCCCCTGTTAATTCCCAATAGTATTCTTCATACTCCGATTGCCTAGGAATATCTAATAGTTCTTTTAACTTCTTTACCCTCTTGTCACTACAATCTATAGTATTTGCATCTATATGTATTTTGAAGTGATCATCTCTCTTATTTATTGATATATCCAGATCATCAGTACCGTGGACGAAGCAAAAAGTTATTAGTTCATCCAATATTTTAGATACCCTTCTTATTTCATGTTTCATAATTAATCTCCCTTCTTAAATGCATCAATTATAGGAACTAGTACAGATGCTATAATTCCAGTTGAAAATCCGTTATTATATAGGTTTATACCACCATGTAAATAGCCCACATTCATTACTACAGATAGATGTAAAAATCCAATAATTATACCATAATACCATCCATATTCTCCTACTATGGGAGCAAGGGCTGTACCAAATAGTCCTGCTAGTATGACACCCGTAGATGAAAATGGCCATATGGTGGTGAAACTTGCTAAAAATATACCTAACAAGATGGGAATAGTATTTTTAGGATGTTTACCAAAGGCTCCAAATCCCACTACTGTAAGTAAACCACCTAATATGGGTCCGTTTAAAGTTCCATTTGATATTATAACATAAATCATACCTACTAGGCCCATTATTCCCATATTTATTAATGAAATTTCAAAACTAACTAAACGGGTAAAGTCGGTAACAAGTCTACCTTCATATTCAAGTATTTCTTTATAACCTTTATAGCCTTTATTATTTAAAATAACACCTATAATAATTAATATTAAGAAATATAAGGTTAAAAATAACTTTAGAAAAAGATCATAATCTGTTGATAGTATCACATGACTTTCTATTAATAGACCATAACCCCTCAAAAGTGCTGTTATTACTGTTCCAATGAATCCAGCTGTAAAACCGACATTATATAAGCCATAACCATCATGGGTTTTAAGAAAATGGGCAGAAAGGGGTGGTAATATAAAGCCCACTAATATACCTATCAATATTCCCAGTACTAGACTCAAAGGAAAGGGCAGATTCAATCCATAGGCTATTTCGTTAACTAAAGGAGATAGAGCTGTACCAAACATAGATATAAGAACAATACTTTTAAATTTACGATCTTGATATTTAGCATAAAGTAGTCCTCCAATATATATTGGCCAAACATTAAAAACATTTTTACCGAAGAAAGCAAATCCCGTTACTATATAAACCGCGGCTATGGAAAGACCACTGACCTTAATATCGAATTTCCATAATATAAAAATATTAATAAATGTTAATATTGCCGAATTTATAAAGGTAGCACCTAATCCACCAACTTTAAGATAGTCAGTAAGAAGAATATCAGGATGAACTATTATTTTGTACATACCATTAAAAATTTCCTTTGGTGTATCAACTATAAAAGCAGTTATACTAAGTAAAATTGGAAGTATCAATAATATTAACACTTTCTTTTTTTCATAATCATCGTTATATTTGCCTAAAGTTTTATTTTCCACTATCATACCTCCTATATATAGTTTATCTTTTTTAAAAGATATAATACTAATTAATATAAGTCAATATAACTTATTTACAAGTAATTAAAATATTTGACAAAATTAAAATTATATCGTAATATTATAATGTAACAATGTTAATAATTAGGAGTGAAGATATGGAGGAACTAACAAAGGAACTAGAAAAGAAAGCAGAAATATTAAAAGCAATATCCCATCCCATAAGACTTTGTATTGTGAAAAACTTAATAAAAGAGGGTGGAGCAAACGTAACAACTATGCAAAATTGCCTTGGAGCTCCTCAATCAACGGTATCTCAACACATAGGTAAACTTAAAGCATCATCTATAATAGAAGGTGATAGGAATGGAACAGAGATAACTTATCGTGTAATAAATGCTGATGTTAAAAAAGTTATAAAAGCTTTATTTTAATTTTTAATAAAAATAATTGTTTTACTTTTAACAATTATTTTTAGATAAAATATCATAAAAATTTAATATACAAATATAACGATTTTACGATATAAATGATATATTACTATTTAAAAGGGTAAATTATGTAATAGAAAAGTCAACTGTCTGTTAGCATTGAGAGATTACGATAGAGACTATTGTTCTCAAACGTAGAGGGGAATTCATTCTCCAGAACTCTTTATTAAAGAACAAAAGGAATCTTAGAATGAATTCTAAGCTACAGGTTTTGCTTGTTGGAGGGGTGATAATCTTTTGTTACGAGAGTACGAATCCTAAATAACGGCAAGTTCTTGATAACCAGTAAGCTCCTAATAAACAATATAGAAAGTTTAAATATGGAAAGAAATAATTGGAAAATTATAGATCTCCAACAACAGAAAATTTATAATTTAAAATTCCGAAGCATCCGCTTCGGCAAGGGAGGTATTTTTATGGGTAAAAAAGTATTAATCGTTGGTGGTGTTGCAGGTGGTGCAAGTACAGCTGCAAGACTTAGAAGAATGGATGAAAATGCAGAAATTATAATGTTTGAAAGGGGAGAATATATTTCATTTGCTAACTGTGGATTACCATATTATATTGGTGAGACCATAGAACAAAGAGATGCCCTTTTAGTTCAAACACCAGAAAAAATGAATGCTAGATTTAACATTGATATTAGGGTTAAAAATGAAGTTATAAACATCGATAGAGATAAAAAAGAAGTTGAAGTTAAGGATTTAAATACAGGTAAAACATATAAAGAGTCATATGACAAATTGGTTTTATCACCGGGCTCTACTCCCCTTAAGCCCCCAATAAAGGGAATTGATGCACCAAATATATTTACTCTTTGGACTATACCAGACACAGATAAGATTAAAGATTTTGTAGATAATAAAAAGCCTAAAAGAGCTGTAGTTGTAGGAGGAGGTTTTATAGGTCTTGAAATGGCAGAAAATCTCCATGATAGAGGTATTGATGTGTCAGTGGTAGAAATGGCAGAGCAAGTCATGGGACCTGTTGATTATGAAATGGCACAGGTTATTCATAAACATATAAAATCAAAGGGAGCAAAATTATATCTTAAAGATGGGGTAGACAGTTTTGATTATAAAGATGGAGTTACGACAATTACCTTACAAAGTGGCAAGAAAATAGAAACGGATATGGTGATGTTATCCATTGGAGTAAAACCCAACGGTGACTTGGCTAAAAAGAGTGGTCTTAAAACCAATAAAAGAGGGGCTATAATAGTAGATGAAAATCTAAAGACAGAAGATGAAGATATATATGCAATAGGTGATGCAATAGAGGTTGTTGACTATATAAATAAAAATAAAACTATGGTTCCCCTTGCAGGACCTGCAAATAAGCAGGGAAGAATAGTTGCCAATAGTATTGTTGGAAGAGAAGAAAAGTATAAGGGAACCCAAGGAACTTCAGTTGCTAAAGTATTTGACTTAACGGTGGCATCAACAGGTACAAATGAGAAAACCCTTAAGAAAATGGGAAAAAGGTATGGAAAGGATTATAAGGTTTCAATAATTCATTCAAAATCCCATGCAGGATACTATCCTGGGGCTATACCTATGACCATAAAATTAATATTTAAGTCAAATGGGAAAATACTAGGAGCTCAGATAGTTGGTTATAATGGCGTAGACAAAAGAATAGATGTTATAGCTACTGCCATAAGATTTGATGGTACAGTTTATGATCTAAAAGAATTGGAACTAGCCTATGCTCCGCCATATTCATCAGCTAAAGATCCGGTTAATATGGTAGGTTTTACAGCTGAAAATATCCTTAAAGGAGATATGGATGTAGTATTATGGGATCAACTTGATAAATTAGATAGGGAAAATACAATAATACTAGACGTTAGAGAGCCAATAGAAAGGGAACTTGGTTATATAGAAGGTTCTAAAAATATACCAGTAGACGAATTGAGAGATAGATTAGATGAACTTGATAAAGACAAACTAATAGTTTGTTATTGTGCTGTAGGTCTAAGGGCATATATAGCAACGAGAATATTAATGCAAAATGGATTTAAAGCCAAAAACTTTGCCGGTGGGTATACAACATATAGTTGTGTATTTTGTCAGAATGATGATGAAAACGGAAAATGTGGAGGAGTAACATGTGATGATACATTGGATTTCAGTGATAGTGGGGAAAGTGAAGATTTGGATATAAATACTGATAATTTAGAAGGTAAGACTGTAAAATTAAATGCATGTGGTTTACAGTGTCCAGGACCTATAATGCAGGTCTATCAAAAGATACAAACATTAGAAGACGGAGAAATCTTAGAAGTTAAAGCAACTGACCCAGGATTTGTAAGTGATATTGAAAGCTGGTGCAATAAGACAAAAAATAGGCTATTAAAAACTGAAAAAAATAAAACAGAGTTTATTGCATTTATACAAAAGGGTCTAGGTAAAAAAAACTAAATAATGACTTAACAAACAGTAATGCTAATCAAGTGGTAGTTAATCCTAATGATGATAAGTCTATGGTTGTATTTAGTGGGGACCTTGATAAAGCCATAGCATCATTCATTATTGCAAATGGAGCCGCAGCAATGGGTAGAAAAGTAACTATGTTCTTTACCTTCTGGGGACTTAATATACTAAGAAAGCATGATAAGGTAAAAGTTAAAAAAGGCTTTATGGACAAAATGTTTGGAATGATGATGCCTAGAGGTAGCAAGAGATTAGGTCTTTCCAAAATGAATATGGGCGGTATGGGACCTAAGATGATTAGAAGAGTAATGAAGAATAAAAATATATCCTCATTAGAAGAGCTTATAGAGGCTGCTATAGACAATGGAGTTAGAGTAGTGGCTTGTACAATGTCAATGGATGTTATGGGAATAACAAAGGATGAATTAATAGATGGAATAGAGTATGGTGGAGTTGCAGCCTATTTAGGAGCAGCAGAAGAGTCAAATGTAAACCTGTTTATTTAAAAATCAATTGACAGAGGACAATTGACAATTGACAATTAGATGTACAAATCGGCTGAAGCCGATTTTATATATAATATTTTAGGAGCAAAGCGACTAAAATTACCTTAACTGTCCATTATCCATTGTCAATTGTCCACTATTTAAAGTAAACATATAAAAAATATATTTTTTATATGTTTACTTTAATATATACAGGGTATAGAATGGATTGTGAGAGTTAAAAGATAAAAAATTATCAAAGGGGGCAATAATTATGAATGCAATGACAGCGGAAAATTTAAGATCGGCTTTTGGAGGAGAAAGTCAGGCGCATATGAGGTATAGAATCTGGGCTGATAAGGCAGAAAAAGATGGATTTAAAAATGTAGCTAATTTATTTAGAGCAGTATCCTATGCAGAGGAAGTACATGCTACAAATCATTTTAGGGCATTAAAAGATGAAGCAGGTGACTTTTCGGTAACTTCAGGCGCTGGTTTTGGACTTAGTACAACTAGTGAAAATCTTGAAGCAGCTAGAAATGGAGAGTTACATGAGATAGAGCAAATGTATCCTGCATTTATGGCAGTTGCTGAAAAGCAAGAAGAAAAGGCAGCGATTAATTCAATGAAGTTTGCCATAGAAGCTGAGAAGACCCATGCTGAGCTATACAAAAAGGCTAAAGAAGCAGTAGATGCTGATAAAGATTATGAAACAGAAAAAATATATGTCTGTCCGGTATGTGGATACACAGTTGAGGGTGAAGCACCTGATAAGTGTCCAATATGTCTAGTTAAAGCAGAGAGATTTGTAGAATTCAAATAATACATAAAAGAGCCAATAGAAGGCTCTTTTTCTTTTTCCTGTTCTCTTCACTTTGCACCCTACACAAACGAAGAATAGCATAATATAATTTTTTCATTGAATATTGTGAAAAATCATGATAAAATATATGGGAAGAAACGTAGGGAGGTGTAAAGATGCAAGGTCAAATTTTAGTTGATGTAATTTTAGATAGATTACCAAATACTTCCATATCATTTGCTTTAGTAAACCAAGGGGGTAGTATGTCTAAAATTAAATATTATGTCAACTAGAATGCAAGGGATCCATCTTTACAAATAATAGGTTATAATTAGTTAATAGGCTTAGGTAAAGATACTTGCCTAGGTTTTTTGTTTTTTTGAATATAAAATAAAAAAGTGAGTTTTAAATACTCAATTTATACAAAGAGCTTAGGCATCAACACTTGCCTAAGCTCTTTTTGTTTTTGTACTAATCTTTGCACCAAACAAAGAAGTGGCGAAGCCACTTTTGCACTTAATTTATAATTTATAATTTACAATTTAAAATTAAAAGGCCCACAGGCTTTTATACAGGGGGAGATAAAAATGATAGAGTTATCGCTAAATAAAATAAAAAAATATTATGCTGCCAATAAGATACTTGATGATGTTACCTTTGAGGCTAAAAGTCAAGAGAGGATAGCCATAGTTGGAAGGAATGGAACAGGTAAAACTAGTATATTTAAGATAATATCAGGAATAGAGAAATATGACGGTGGGATAATGGCCATAAGAAAGGGAGCAAAAATTGGTTATTTAGATCAAATACCTGACTATCCTAAAGAGTATAGAGTTATAGATGTATTAAACAAGGCATTTGATAGTATATTTGATATAAAAAGTAAAATGAGTAAATTAGAAAAGGAAATGGGAGAACAGAGTAAAGGGAATATAGAAAAAATAATGAAAGAATATGGCAAATTACAAAGTCAATTTGAACACAAGGGTGGATATGATATAGAGGAAAAAATAAGCAAAGTCTGTGTAGGACTTAAGATAGATGAGGATTTTAAAAATAGAAAGTTTGTTAACCTAAGTGGAGGAGAAAAGACCACAGTAATTCTTGGTAAGATACTATTAGAAAATCCCGACATACTATTATTAGATGAGCCTTCAAATCATTTAGATATTAACTCTGTGGAATGGCTTGAAGAGTTTTTAAAAGAATATAAGGGAACAGTGCTGGTTATATCCCATGATAGATATTTTCTTGATAAGGTTGCAAATAGGGTAGTTGAAGTAGAGGATAAAAAAACTACTACATATGAAGGAAACTATTCCTACTATGTTAAAGAAAAGGAAAAAAGACTCTTAGAACAATATAAGCATTATCAAAACCAACAGAAAAAATTAAAAAGTATGGAGGAAGCCGTAAAGAGATTTAGGGATTGGGGCAATAGAGCAGATAATGAAGATATGTTTAAGAAAGCTAAAAGTATGGAAAAAAGAATGGAGAAGATGGACAAAATAGATAAACCAATATTAGAAAGAAAGAAAATAGGTCTTGATTTTGAAGTAAGCGGAAGGTCAGCTAATGACGTAGTGATAGTGGAAAATATAACCAAATCCTTTGGGGAAAATATGATACTTAAGAATCTAAGTTTAAATATTAAATATGGAGAAAAATTATGCTTGCTAGGGAAAAATGGAACAGGCAAATCTACTCTTATAAAGATATTAACAGGTGATTATAAACAGGATAGTGGCAAAGTGAAAATAGGTTCCAACGTAAAAATAGGTTATTTAGATCAAAATATAAAATTTAATAATGAAAATCTAACTATTTTAGAAGAGTTTAGACAACAGTTTATTATGCCAGAGGGAAAGGCAAGGGGTATATTAGCAAAGTTTTTATTTTATGATACAGATGTATTCAAAAAGGTTTGTAATTTATCAGGAGGAGAGAAAAGTAGATTAAAACTTTGTATGTTAATGCATAGCAATATTAATTTTCTTTTACTTGATGAGCCTACCAATCACTTAGATGTGGATTCAAGGGAGATGCTAGAGGATACATTACAGAATTTTAATGGTACTATATTATTTGTATCCCATGATAGATACTTTGTTAATAAGATATCTGAAAAAATAGTAGAGTTAGAAAATAATAGATTAACAGGCTATTTAGGAAATTATGATTATTATAAAAAGAAAAAAGAAGAATTAATGATAGGCAAGACGAAAAGGAAAGAAAAAGATAAGAAGATGAAGAAGAAAGAAAAAAATATTAAAAGGAATCAAGGGTTAGATGATGATGCTAAAATAAAGCAAGAGATAATTAATGTTGAAAAGGAAATTGAAATAATAGAAGGGGAAATAGCTACGAAAGATAAAGAAATGGAGAATAATTCTACAGACCATGAAAAATTAGGGGAAATATATGGGGAAAAAGAGGAGCTTGAGAATAGATTGAATGATTTATTAGAACGATGGACTGAACTTAATATGTCTATAAAAGAGTAATCAAGTAAAAGATAATGAAATCCTTCAATTCATTCTTGGACATAATAGCATAGGTGAAAAATATGTTATTTATTAAATTAATCCTCTATATAGCATATTATATAACTAAAAGGGAAAAATAATTATAAAATAATAGAGAGGATGATAATTTCATTGGAAGACAATAGGTCAATAGATAGTATAAAGGAACAATTAGAATATCTAGAAGATTATAGTAACAAGAGTTTTGAAAGTTTATCTAGTATAGATTTATTACTTACTTCTGATAATAATGGCTCTACTAAGGATAGAGAGATATCAGATAAGTTTAATGAACTAACAAATAAGTTACAGGATACAATTAAAACTACAAACGAGCTTAAATCCATATTAAATACAAAAACAACAAAGTAGTAGGGTGTTACTACTTTGTTGTTTTATGTTATAATGTTAGAATAATAAAAGGTATTTATCAACATATGTAGAAGGACAATAATATAGGGATTTTTTAGATGATAAGTTGAAACCTTCAATGATTATGAAAAGGGGCGACGTATTGATAAAAACTATTGATAAAAACTTAAAAAGAAATAGTTTAATTATTGACAAAAATTACATTTATATAATTTTAACCATGATTTTTTGTGTATCTGTAATTACAATTTTGAATTTGACTGAGGAAGTAACTTATAAAATTGTGGAAACTGATACCTATCTAATGATGCATATACTGTTGGAGTTTATTTGTGCATTAATTGGCTTTGCTTCTTTTTCCGCTATATATTTTACATTTGATTTATTTAAAAAATTGAGGACAGTAATTTTGGGACAAACCCTATTTGTTGTTAGCTTTATTGATATATTTCATATACTTTCATACAAAGGTATGCCTGCTGTATTTACTGAAAACACAGCTCAAAAGGCAACGGCATATTGGATAGTTGGAAGATTATTTATGGCTATTGGATTATTTTTATTTAGTATAATTTCTGAGTATAGAAAAACAAAACTTAAAAAGATTATATTTCTAGTATTTGGAATTTTGAGTGTTGGATTAATGTTTTATATAGTTTCTATAAAGGGGGACATATTACCTACATTGTTCATAGAAGGGAAAGGTCTTACTGCATATAAAATAGGAGCTGAATATATAATTATTGCAATACAAGTAATATCAGTAATTATATTATTAAGGGAATACTTAAAATCTAAAAATGATTTAACAATAGGAATAATAATAGCATTAATATTTAGTATATCAAGTGAAATAACATTTACTCTCTATAGTAGTGTATATGATACCTATAATTTATTAGGTCACGTTTTTAAAATATTTGCCTATTTTACTATATTTATAATGGTGTTTTTAGATACTGTAAGAAGACCATATATTAGATTGGCGGATATGCAAGGGAAATTAAAACATTATGCTGATAATCTAGAGGTGGCTGTAACTAGTAAAACAGAGGAAATTAGAAATAAGAATCGTAATCTTATGAGGATTAATGAAAAAATGATAGAGGATTTAGAGGCAGCTAAAGAAATACAGCAATCATTATTACCCAGTAAGTATAAAAAATATGGAAATGTAACTTTTAACTCTAAGTATATCCCATGTCAAAGACTAAGTGGGGATTTTTATAACTACTTTAAAATAGACAGAGATAATATAGGATTCTATGTAATAGATGTATCAGGACATGGAGTTTCGGCTGCAATGGTCACAGTTTTTGCCAGTAGAAGTTTAGATGTGCAGACTATCGAAAGTGATGGTGATTATTCCCTTCTGAACCCCAAAGAGGTTTTACTGAATTTTTATAATAACTTTAATAACTCTAGTTTTCCCGATGAAACCCATCTAGTTATGATTTATGGAGTATATAATATAAAAACTGGGGAAATGAAATTTTCCTCTGCAGGTCATAACTGTCCACCTGTATTGGTATCACAAAATAAAAGGGCGAGAAAATTAGATTATATAAGTGGTTTTCCCATCTGTAAATTAGGAGATCTATTTGAACCTGAATATGCTGAATATACTATAAATCTAGAGAAGGGAGAAAAAGTGATTTTTTACACTGATGGTATTCCTGAACTTAAAAATGATGAAGACCAATTCTATTCTGTAGAAAGGTTGAGAAGGTTAGTCAATCACAATAAGTTGAGAGAATCTAATGAGTTGATTGATATAATAACAAATGATCTAAATAACCATAAGTCTTTATCGGATATAGAGGATGATATAACTTTCTTTATAATGGAAGTATCTTAAAGTATTATTAATGTTTTTATATCAAATACTATTTATAAATGTAAATGAAAGGATGAATAGTATTTGACTACTAGACTTTTTATTATAGCGGTTATACCTACTATATCAATAGCATATGCAGTCTATTTAAGTGATAGATATGATAGGGAGCCTATATCATTATTATTTAAAACCTTTATTTTAGGAGCTTTATCGGTTATACCAACTATTGTAGTGGAAAGACTATTTATAAATATAAATATATTTAGTGGCATATTAGGTATGGCCTATGTATCTTTTATAGTAGCAGGATTTACAGAAGAGTATTTTAAACGATTGGTAGTATTAAAGTTGATATATCATAATAAACATTTTGATGAAAAATTAGATGGAATAGTTTACTGTATATTTTCTGCTCTAGGATTTGCCACTGTGGAAAATGTGATGTATGTTGTATTTAGATTTAGTTATAACCCATATGTTGGTTTTTATAGAGGGATTCTTTCAGTACCAGCCCATGCGATATTTGCTGTGACTATGGGATATTATTTATCCTTGGCTAAATTTTCTAAGGATGGGTATAGGGAAAACGAGTATATGAGAAAATCCTTTTATATACCTGTAATACTCCATGGATTATTTAACTTTATATTAATGATAAAGACACCCATATTAGCAGGATTTATTATTCCCTATGTGATATACCTATGGTGGTCTAATCAGAAAAAACTCGATCTATATATAACCGAATCTAGAATAAAGAATGATGAAAGAGATGGTCTAGAATAAGACTAAATTGTTGTTAGATAATTCATGATGTCGTTTTTGGATAGCTCATAACGTTGTTATGGGATGATCTGCAACTTTGTTATTGGATGATTTGTAACTTTGTTATTGGGGGATTCGTAATCCCCCAATATTTTAATGTCATAAAGTAAGGGATAAACACAAACCCTTGTCCCTAGAAAAAACAAATAAGCACCAAAGGTGACTCTGTTCCCATATTGACAAATTTTTATTTTTGTTAAAGGATTTTTCGCCTATTTGTCGAATGTAAGAACATATGTAGAAGTATTTAATTTATAACTATATAAGGAGTATGTTATGAGCAAAAAGAAAACTTTACCATATGTTATGATATTGTTTCTTATATTAAGCATTTTCTCTATAAGATATTTTATGGAAGAAAAGGGAAAAGATACAGAAACATTTAAGAGAGCTACGATTAAGCCTATTGAAAAACCAACAAAATTAATAGAAAAACAATTAAAAGAAATGCATAAATTGTGGGAAGTTCCTAAGTCTAAAGTTAGAGTAGTAGCCACAGGAGATATAATGTTCCATACACCACAACTTCGTAGTGCATACAATCCCAAAGATAAAAGTTATAATTTCTATCCCATGTTTAACAAAATAGAAAAATATATAAAAGATGGTGATCTAGCAATAGGAAATTTTGAGAGTGTTTCATCGGAATCTGATGGTAGATTTACGGGATATCCCACCTTCAATACCCCGAAAACATCTCTAGAGGCTTTATCAAAAGTGGGCTATGATATATTATCTACCGCTAATAATCATAGTTTAGATAGGGGGAAACGGGGGGTAATAGAAACCATTGAAAATATAAATCAATATGGAATGAAAAATATAGGAACCTACAAAGAAGAAAATAATGATATATTAATTGAGAATATTAAAGGAATTAAAATAGCTATGTTATCCTATAGCTATGGGTTTAATGGACTAGATAGTAGACTAACAAAAGATGAATTTCAATATATGGTAAACAAAATAGAAGAGGATAAAATAAAAAATGATATAAAAAATGCAGATGAACAAAATGCAGACATAACAATAGTGGTTATCCATTGGGGCCATGAATACTGGCGGGAACCGTCGGAATATCAAAAAGAATTAGGTGATAAAATGATAGACTGGGGAGCAGATATTATTTTAGGTAGTCATCCCCATGTGATTCAACAATCAAAAATAATTGAGCATAATGGTGAAAAGAAATTTATAATATATTCTATGGGTAATTTTATATCGAATCAAAGAAGGGAAACCCTCAGTATTAGAAATAGAAAATATACTGAAGATGGTGTTATAGTTAATATTAATCTTGAAAAGGATTTTATAGAAAATAAAACAGTAATAAGTAAAATTGATTATATACCAACATGGGTATATAAATACAGAAAGGGTAATAAATATTTATATGAGATTATTCCAGGTCATAAAAGTAGGGAAGATTATAATTTAATCGAACCTGTTATATCCAAAATAAAAGAATCACATAAGAATACAATGGAAAAAATGGCCCGTTAAATAGTAAATCAATAAATTTCAAGTTTCTTCTAGATTTTTTATTTCAAATATTATGTATTTATTATATAATTTTAATAAAGGTTTTTATATCATATTTTAGGGGTGTAGAATTTGCAATATTTAAAAGAATTATTCTTAAATATCTCCATAAGACATATTATAGACATGGCAATAGTAGCCCTTGTTTTTTATAAAGTTTTTTTACTTATAAGGGAGACTAGGGCAGAACAGATAGTAAAGGGAATAGTATTACTATTATTAGCTACTAAAATAAGTCAATGGCTAAAACTATATACTGTACTTTGGATTTTGGAAAAAACCATGACAGTAGGGGTTATAGCATTGCTTATAGTGTTTCAACCTGAATTAAGAAGAGCTCTTGAATATCTTGGAAGGAGTAGGTTTTTTACAAGATCATTTGTGGAAATTAAAGATGAAGACATGAATAATTTAATAGAGGAGATTATTGAAGCAGTGGCATCCCTTTCAAGACAAAAGATAGGAGCTTTAATAGTATTTGAACAGGAAACAGGATTAAATGAAATAGTGGAAACAGGTACTAAAATTGGAGGAGATATATCTACAGGGTTATTAATAAATATATTTATCCCCAATACTCCATTACATGATGGAGCTGTTGTAGTTAGAAAAAATATTATAAAAGCGGCTAGTTGCTTTTTGCCCTTAACAGACAATGCTAATTTAAGCAAAGATTTAGGAACAAGGCATAGAGCAGCCCTTGGAGTTACGGAAAAATCCGATGCATTAGTTGTTGTTGTTTCAGAAGAAACTGGGTCTATATCGGTTGCAGAAAATGGCAAATTGTCTAGATACCTAGATATAAGTACATTACGCCAAACTCTAGTAGATGTATATAAGCCTGAAAAGCAAAAACAAAGTATACTCTCTAAATGGAGGGGTAAAAATGAAGAAAAAGAGTAATAGTAATATAACACTTAAAATATTAGCCGTTTTTATTGCCGTTTTAATGTGGACCTATGTGATGAGTGAAGTTAATCCCAGAGTTTCCAAAGAACTCCAGAGCATTGATGTTGAACTTATGAATTTGAATTTTGCAAAGGAATCAAATTTAGTTCTTATGGAACCCAAAGAACCTAAGGTAAATGTTAAATTAGCTGGTAGAAGAAATGATATAATAGGTATAGATAAGGATGATGTTAAAGCAACTGTGGACTTAAGAGGTGCCACAGAGGGGATTAATAAATTTCCTATATATTTGGAAACATCAAATAAGGTAGAAGTGGTGGACTATTATCCCAAGGAAGCGCTGGTAAATTTTGATGCCATTGTGTCTAAGGAAAATAAAGTTACATTGAGAACTTTAGGAAAAGTTAAAAAAGGCCATAGTCCAGGGGATGGAACAGTAAAGCCTCAATCAGTATACATTAAGGGGCCTAGAACTTTAGTTAATACTGTTTCTCAAGTTGTCGCTATGGTAGAGTTGACTGAAGTTTCAGAAGATATAAAAACTACTGTTCCTTTAAAAATTATAAATGATAAGGGAAAAGAGATTATAGGCCTTGAAAAAGACCCAAATGTTGTAGAGGTAAATATACCAATATATAAGGTTAAAAGTGTTCCCGTAGAAGTTAACACTAAAAATGAACCTTTTAAAGGATATAAAGTGACTAATATATCAGTGGAACCTGAAACAGTAGATATAAGGGGATATGAAGAAGGTATAAAGAATATAACTAAGGTGGAGACTGAAGAGTTGGATATAGGATATCTTAGCAATGATATAACTAAAGAGGTTAAACTATTACCAATTAATAATGGTGAGATATTAAATAATGGTGTAGTGAAAGTGAGTGTAGATGTTGAGAAAATCATAAAAAGGACATTTAAGTATGGTGTAGGTGATATTACTATTACAAATCAACCGGGAGATCTAGAAATAGATAAAGAAAATTCCACTCAAGAGATTTCTATCACCATACAAGGGGTGGAAAGCATTGTCAATAATGTAGAGAAAGATGATATAACTCCCTACATTAATTTAAAAGATTTAGAGAAAGGGGCTCATAAAGTATCTTTAAATGTAATAGGAGGATCTGATTTTGAAGTCGTATCTAAATCAAAAGAAGAAATAGACATAATTTTAAAAGAAGTAAATTCAGAAGAAGTTATTACAAATAATGAAGATGATAACGATAACAAATCAAATGATAATAGTAAAGAAAAGGAACCAATAAGTGGTAATGATGAAGGATTAGAAAAATATGAAAATGAAACAAAGGATAATGAAAATCAAGGAGAAAGTACTGATGCTGAAGAAAATACATCGGATGCTAATAAAGAAGAGAACTTAGATGAATAGAAATAAAAAACAATAATATAAGGGTGATATGATTGAGAAAAGAATTAGAAGTGATTCTTAATTCAACCCATGATGCTATGATAGCAGTTGATAAAGAGGGTATTATTACCCTCTTTAATAAAGCAGCTGAAAAGCTTACTAAGATAAAAATCGGAGATGCAATGGGAAAGCCGGTAAAAAAAGTAATAAAAAATACAAGGCTTATGGATATATTAGAAACTGGAAATTCAGAGTTAAATAAGAAGCAGGATTTAAATGATATAAAGATAGTGACTAATAGAATGCCTGTGAAAAATGAAAAAGGAAATGTAGTAGGAGCTGTTGCAGTATTTAGAGATATAACTGACATGCTTGATTTAACAAGTCAAAACATTGAACTTGAAGAGATTCAAAGTATGTTAGAGGCTATATTTTATGCAACCCAAGATGCAATAAGTGTTGTTGACCAGAGTGGTACAAATGTTATGATAAATCCAGCATATACAAAATTAACTGGCTTAACAAGGGAAGATGTAGTTGGGAAGCCTGCTGAGGCTGATATAGCTCAAGGGGAAAGTATCCACATGGAAGTATTAAAGACACGAAAGCCAGTAAAAAATGCCAGAATGATGGTTGGACCTAATAAGAAGGAAGTTCTAGCAACAGCTTCTCCTATAACTGTAGATGGGCAATTAAGGGGAAGTGTAGGGGTTTTACATGATGTATCGGAACTTATGAGATTAAATAGGGAATTAAGTGCTGCAAAACAGATAATAAGAAATTTAGAAGCTAAATATACATTTGATGATATAATAGGTAAAAATAAATTAATAAAGGCTTCTATAGATAAAGGGAAGAAAGCAGCTAATACACCTGCAACTGTTATTCTTAGGGGAGAAAGTGGTACTGGAAAAGAACTATTTGCCCATGCAATCCATAATGCAAGTAATAGAAGGTTTAATCAGTTTGTAAGGGTGAATTGTGCAGCTATAAGTGAGAACTTACTTGAAAGTGAGCTATTTGGGTACGAAGAAGGCGCCTTTACAGGGGCTAAAAAAGGTGGTAAAAAAGGTTTTTTTGAGCAAGCCAGTGGAGGAACTATATTTTTAGATGAGATAGGTGAGGTTAATTTAAGTACCCAAGTGAAGTTACTAAGGATACTTCAGGAAAAAGAAATTGTTAAAGTAGGAGGAACTAAGGCCATAGACGTTGATGTAAGAATTATAACTGCCACAAATATGGATTTGGAAAGGGCAGTTAAAGAAGGTAGATTCAGAGAAGATTTATATTATAGATTAAATGTTATACCAATAACTATACCATCCCTTAAGGAAAGGAAAGACGATATATACCCATTAGTTCTTTACTTTATAAAAAAATTCAATCAAGAATATGGTAGAAGTATCATAGATGTTTCTGCTATGGCAATAGAGGTTTTGAAGAAACATGATTGGCCTGGAAATGTTAGAGAACTTGAAAATGTAATAGGAAGATCAATTATAAATATGAGACCTAATGACAATATAATACTAGCAAAGCATTTGCCTAAAATAAACGATGAAAAAGATATTCAATCGGATTTAGAAAAAATAGTAGATAATATTAATGGTGACAAAGAGCTAACTTTATCCCAAGTAATAGGTGAAACAGAAAAAAAATATATAACGGATATATTAAAAAGGTACAATAACAATAAAACAGAAACTGCTAAAGCCTTGGGGATTTCCATAAGAAGTTTATATTATAAAATGGATAAATACAATATATAGAAAAAATGCGTGCAATAAATTGCACGTATTTTTCCTTTGTGCAATAAAATTCATGCAAAAAAATGCAATTAAATTATATGTATATTTTAATAAGATTAAGGTTTAAAATATTAAGAAAAATTAACAACTATTTAGTAGACTGGAAAAAAGCATTTTTTTTTGGTATATTATTAATAGGAGTTTAAAAATACTGTATACATAAAATGGTTGGCATAAAAATTGCATATTTAATATATTGGATTAAATTTCGGAAAAAAAGTATAGGGGTGAAATGATGGAAAGAAAGTACATTCTTGCAATAAATCCAGGTTCAACTTCTACAAAGGTGGCTTTGTATAAAAATAAGGAAAAGGTTACCACAAAGAAGATAGAGCATAATACAGAAGAACTTGAAAAATTCGAGAAAATAACAGAACAGTATCAATATAGGTTAGATATGATATTAAATTGGCTAGAAAAAGAAAATATAAAGACCAAAGAGTTAAGAGCAGTAGTTGGCAGAGGTGGTCTTTTAAGATCTATGCCCGGGGGAACCTATTTAGTAACGGATAAGATGATAGATGACTTAAAAATAGGCATACAAGGGGAGCATGCCTCAAATCTAGGTGGGATTATTGCAAAGGGAATAGGAGATAAAGAGGGGATTAAATCCTTTATTGTAGATCCTGTTGCAGTTGATGAGTTTGAAGAAGTGGCTAGAGTATCTGGTATGCCTGATATTAAAAGAAAATCGTTGGTTCATGCACTAAATATAAAAGCAGTATCCCACAGGGCGGCTAAAGAGCTAAAAAAAGATTTATCAGAAATAAATTTAGTGGTAGCCCATTTAGGTGGAGGAATATCTATAGCTCCTGTTAGAAAGGGCAGGATTATAGATGTTAATAATGCCAATGAAATGGGACCATTCTCTCCAGAAAGGGCAGGGGGACTTCCTGTTGGAGATTTAGTAAAAATGTGCTACTCTGGGGAGTATACTTATAAGGAGATTAAAAAGAAACTAAAGGGTAAAGGTGGACTTGTTGCATATCTTGGCACTAATGATGCTAAAGAGGTTGTTGATAAAATAGAAAATGGAGATAATAAGGCTAAACTAGTATTTGAGGCCATGGGCTATCAAATAGGTAAGGAAATTGGACAAATGTCTGTTGCGTTAAATGGAGATGTAGACAAAATAGTTATAACTGGTGGTCTTGCCCATGCAAAAATGTTGACAGATTATATAGAAGATATGGTTAAATTTATAGCCCCTGTTACGGTATATCGTGGGGAAGATGAACTTGAAGCATTAAATGAAGGCGCCCTTAGGGTATTAGAGGGGGAAGAAAAGGAAAAAATATACGAAGAAGAGGTGAATATAAATGATTAAGACTTTTAATGATGTTTTAAATCTAGCAAAGGAGAGAGGCCCTAAAACTATATCTGTTGCAGTGGCCCAAGATAAAGAAGTATTGTTAGCAGTTAAAAATGCAGTGGATAAAGAAATAGTAAAGGCAATATTAGTCGGTGATAGTGAGAAAATTAGAGAAATCTCTGAAGAAATAAACTTAGATATTAATGGTATTGATATTGTTGATGAAAAGGATGTAACTGAAGCTTCAAGAAAAGCAGTGGAATTAGTTAGTTCAGGTAAAGCCCATATAGTAATGAAGGGACTGGTTGATACATCTATAATATTAAAGGCAGTATTAGATAAAGAAATAGGCCTTAGAACAGGTAAAGTACTTAGTCATGTGGCTATATTTGATACTGAGTGTTATGACAAATTGTTATTTGTTACAGATGCGGCGATGAATATAGCACCAACACTAGAACAGAAAAAAGAAATAATAGAAAATGCAGTATATGTTGCCCAATCAGCGGATATCAATGAACCTAAGGTTGCTGCAGTTTGTGCAAAGGAAAAGGTTAATCCTAAGATGCCAGCAACAGTTGATGCCAAGGAATTAGAAGAAATGAATAAAAAAGGTGAAATAGAAGGATGTATAGTAGGTGGTCCCTTTGCCCTTGATAATGCAGTTTCTAAAGAAGCAGCCAAGCATAAAGGTATAGATCATCCAGTAGCAGGAGATGCTGACATTATATTAGTTCCAACAATTGAAACTGGTAATGTTCTTTATAAAGCACTAAATTTTTTAGCCAACTCTAAAAGTGCAGGTATAATAGTTGGAGCAAAGGCACCAATAGTATTAACATCAAGAGCCGATAGTGATGAAGCAAAATTAAATTCAATTGCTTTAGGTGTATTAATGGCATCTAAAAAATAGGAGGGACGAGAAATGACAGAAACATATAGATTGTTAGTTATAAATCCAGGATCTACATCCACTAAGATAGCTATATTTGATAATGAAAAGCTAGTATTAGAAGAGACATTAAGACATTCTTCAGAGGAGTTAAAAGATTTTGAAACTATATTTGATCAATATGAGTTTAGAAAGAATATAATCCTTGAGATATTAAATGAAAAGGGAATAAATATAACTAAGTTAAGTGGAGTAGTTGGTAGAGGTGGATTATTAAAGCCTATATCAGGGGGAACATATGAAGTAAATGATAAAATGCTAGAAGATTTAAAGGTGGGAGTTCTAGGAGAGCATGCATCCAATATAGGTGGGGTTATAGCTTATGAGATAGCTTCCCAACTTAATATACCATCCTTTATAGTAGACCCAGTGGTTGTGGATGAAATGGACGATGTTGCAAGGATATCAGGAATGCCTGAGATTGATAGAAAAAGTATATTCCATGCTCTAAATCAAAAAGCTGTTGCAAGAAGGGCTTCAAAAGAATTAGATAAAGAATATGAAGATACTAACTTAATAGTAGCCCACCTAGGTGGAGGAGTTTCAGTTGGTGCCCATAGAAAAGGTAAGGTTGTAGATGTTAATAATGCATTAGATGGAGAGGGACCATTTTCGCCGGAAAGAAGTGGTGGATTACCAGTTGGAGATTTAGCAAAACTATGTTACTCAGAAAAATATACATTGGCAGAAATTAAAAAGAAAATAAAAGGTAAAGGTGGACTTATTGCTTACCTTAATACTAACGATGGTAGAGAAGTAGAAAAGATGATAGAAAATGGAGATAAAAAAGCAGAGTTAGTATATAAGGCTATGGCATATCAAGTTGCCAAGGAAATAGGAAGTTGTTCAGCCGTATTAAAGGGAGATGTAGATGGTATTGTTCTTACCGGTGGTATAGCCTATGATAAAAACTTCGTTTCATGGATTAAAGAAAGAGTAGAGTTTATATCTAAGGTATTTGTATACCCAGGAGAAGATGAACTTATAGCATTAGCTCAAGGTGGTCTGAGAGTATTAAGGGGAGAAGAAAAAGCAAAACAATACTCATAAAGATAGGTGATGAAATGTTAAATGATAATAGAATTAGAATCATAACAGGACACTATGGAAGTGGTAAAACAGAGTTTGCAGTAAATTACGCAGTAAAGTTAGCTAATGATAAAGAGAAAAAAGTAGCTTTAGCAGACTTAGATGTTATAAACCCTTATTTTAGAAGTAGAGAAAAAACAAAGGAACTTTCAGAATTAGGTATAAAAGTTGTTGGGAGTTCTGTTAATACTCCAAAGGCAAATGTAGATGTTCCTGCCGTATCGGCAGCAATTTATGGATTACTACAAGATGAAGAGTGCAATGCAGTATTAGATGTAGGTGGAGATCCCACAGGGGCTAGGACCCTTGGTAGATATAATCAGTATTTTAAAGAGGGAAATTATGACATGTTGTTTGTTATAAATGCTAATAGACCCGAAACTCAAACTGTAGAAAAAGCAATTGAATACCTTAGAAGGATAGAAGCGGTATCAAGGGCAAAGGTAACTGGGCTAATTAATAACACCCACTTACTAAAAAGTACAACAATAGATGATGTATTAAGGGGTCAAAAATTAGCAGAGGAAGTATCAAAGGAAATAAATATACCAGTTAAGTATGTATCATGCCTAGAGCATGTTGCAGATAAATTACCTAAAGATATACAAGGTGAGGTATTCCCGATGAAATTATTTATGAGGGAAGATTGGATGCTATAATTACTAAAAAAGGGAGGGTTGAAAAATGGCAAAAGGTAAAGTTACTTTTGAAGTGGATCGTTGTAAGGGATGTGAGCTATGTACTACAGCGTGTCCAGTAAATATAGTAGTAATGGATAAAGAGAGAATTAATATAAAAGGATATCACCCAGCTACAGTTAAAGAAATGGACAAATGTATAGGATGTGCAAACTGTGCCACAGTATGTCCAGATGTAGTTATAACAGTTGAAAGAGAATAATTTTAAGGAGGGATATTAAATGGCTAAAGTATTAATGAAAGGTAATGAGGCTATAGGTGCTGCAGCTATTAAGGCTGGATGTAACTATTTCTTTGGTTACCCAATTACACCACAAAGTGAACTTCCTGAATATATGGCTAGGGAGCTACCAAAGGTAGGAGGAGTATTTTTACAATCAGAAAGTGAGGTTTCTGCTATAAACATGGTTTATGGAGCAGCGGGAGCAGGAGCAAGAGTAATGACAGGTTCATCAAGTCCTGGTATTGCCCTTAAGCAAGAGGGGATTTCTTATATAGCAGGAGCAGAACTTCCATGTGTTATAGTAAACATTGTAAGGGGAGGTCCTGGTCTAGGCGGTATTCAACCTGCCCAGTCAGACTACTATCAAGCTACAAGAGGTGGAGGAAATGGTGACTACAGACATGTAGTTTATGCACCAGCTAGCTTACAAGAGATGGTTGACTATGTAATAGAATCATTTGATGTTGCTGATCAATATAGAATTCCAGTTATGATAATAGGTGATGGAATGATAGGTCAGATGATGGAGCCAGTTGAGTTTAATGATCCTAAGCCAAGAAATCTGGCGGCTAAAGATTGGGCTACAGTAGGTACAAAAAATGAAAGAGAGCATAATGTAATCAATTCATTATTTATAGATCCTCAAGAGCTAGAAGATCATGTTATAAGACTTGAGAAAAAGCATGAAGAAATTAAGAAAAACGAAGTAAGAGTTGAGGAAGTTAATGTAGAGGATGCAGACGTAGTAGTTGTAGCATATGGAACTACTTCAAGAATTGTAAAAAATGCAATGGCAAAATGTGAAGAAGAGGGAATAAAGGTAGGACTTATAAGACCTATTACTTTATGGCCATTCCCAGATGGCTCATTTGATAAGATTACTGATAAAACTAAAGGTGTTTTAACAGTTGAAATGAGTACAGGTCAAATGATAGATGACGTTAAGATAGCATTAAATGGAAGAAAGCCTGTTCATTTCTATGGAAGAACTGGTGGTATGGTTCCAACTCCAGATGCTATAGCAGACGAGATTAGAAAGATCGCAGGGGGTGAAAAGTAATGGCAACTGTTTTTGAAAGAAGTAAAGGTTTAACAAATAAAGAATTTACTTACTGTCCAGGATGTACCCATGGTATCATTCACAGATTGGTAGCAGAGGTTTTAGAAGAACTTGATGTTTTAGGAAAAGCAGTAGGTGTAGCTCCAGTTGGATGTTCAGTTTTCGCATATGACTTCTTTAGCTGTGATATGCAAGAGGCTGCCCATGGTAGAGCACCAGCTGTTGCAACTGGAATAAAGAGAGTTCATCCAGATAATGTAGTATTTACTTATCAAGGTGATGGAGACTTAGCATCAATAGGTACTGCTGAAATAGTTCATGCAGCTCATCGTGGTGAAAGAATAACTACAATATTTGTTAACAATGCTATATATGGTATGACAGGAGGCCAAATGGCTCCTACTACATTAATTGGTCAAAAGGCTACTACAGCTCCATATGGTAGAGATGAAGCGGATACTGGTAAACCAATTAGAATGTCAGAAATGTTAGCTACAATAGATGGAGCTAAGTTTGTGGAAAGGGTTTCAGTACACAATGCAGCAAATATAAGAAAAGCTAAAAAGGCTATTAAAAAAGCTTTCGAACTTCAATTATCAGGAGAAGGATTCGGAATAGTAGAAGTATTATCAACATGTCCTACTAACTGGGGAGTAACTCCTGTAGAAGGACTTAAATGGTTAGAAGAAAATATGATTCCTTACTATCCATTAGGAAACTTCAGAACACCTGAGGAGGTGGAGTAGAATGCAAGAAAGAGTAATAATGGCAGGATTCGGTGGTCAAGGTATAATGTCAATGGGACAACTTTTAACATATGCTGGTATGATAGAGGGTAAGCATGTATCATGGTTACCATCCTATGGACCAGAAATGCGTGGAGGTACTGCTAACTGTAATGTTACAGTTTCAGATGACCCAGTAGGCTCACCTATAGTAACTGAGGCTACAGCAGCTATAGTTATGAACCTACCTTCATTAGATAAATTTGAATCTGATATAGTAGAAAAAGGTAATCTACTTATAAATAGCTCTCTTATAGAAAAGAAAGCGGAGAGAGAAGATATAGATGTATATTATATTCCAGCTAATGATATAGCAAATGAACTAGGTAATAGTAAAGTTGCAAATATGATTATGCTAGGAGCATATCTAGAACTAACTAAAGCAGTTAAAAGAGAGTCAATTTTAGAGGCATTAAAGAAAGTATTCGGAGAGAGAAAAGCTCACTTACTACCTTTAAATGAAAAGGCTTTAGATAGAGGAGCGGAAGAAGTTAGGAAGTAAAGAATAAATAATAAATAATAAAGAATAGATAATGAGCAAAGTGGCCTTAGGCCACTTTGTTTTGTTGTAGAGCTTAATATATTCAATTCAGATTGGGGGATTTGTAATCCTCCAGCTGATTTTTAAAACAAATAATTAACTATATCACAAAAATCTAGAATTACAAAACAAAACCCTCACATTATTTTATAACAATATCTTAACAAAAAACATGTTACTTTACGGTTGCAATATGGAATATATATAGTATAATAACTTTAAAAATAAAGAGGGATTTCCCTCGAACAAGAAGAGAGGTTTTAAAAGTGCAACTTGCAAAAAAGGCAAGTTCTAGTTTTAAAAAAGTAAGTTTAGACTCTAGTAGCTTGGCTGAACCATTGACGAAATTGGGTGCCATATTTTTAGGTAATCTACTGTGTTCCATAGCTTTTAATGGATTTTTTATTCCAAATCAATTAATAAGTGGAGGAACAGGGGGAATAGCTATAATGACCTATTACCTAACAGAGATACCAACCGGGTTAGTAGTATTTTTACTTAACCTACCATTGTTTTTCGTAGGTGCTAAGATCATAGATAAAAAGTTTACCATTTATAGTTTCATATCTATGATAACACTATCATCTTTATTAGGTTTAACAGCTGATATACACAAGTATATTGAGATTGATGACTTACTATTAGCATCGATATTCGGAGGTATTTTAAATGGTGTAGGAATGGGACTTATGTTTAGAAACAAAGTGTCCCAAGGTGGTTTAGACATAGTAGCTGCTATATTTAGAAAGAAATTTAATATGAATGTAGGTACAGTATTGATGGGAGTGAATACTATCATAGTTGCATCATCATCAATATTATTTGGATTAAAGCCTGCAATGTACACTATTATAGCACTATATATTGCATATCAAATAGTTGATAAGGTACAAAAGGGTCTAGATACTAAAAAAACTGTTGTGATTATATCAAAAAACTCAGAAAAACTAGCTAAAGAGATAATAGGAAACTTAAAAAGAGGTGTAACTTTTCTAAATGGAGAAGGAGCATATAATAATGATAATAAGAAAATAATATATTGTACAGTAATGTCCACACAGGTTGGAAAATTAAAAGATATAGTTGAAAAAATTGATAGTGATGCCTTTATTACCATTAATGATGTAGAAGAAGTTAAAGGTAAAGGGTTTAAAGATATAGGAATATAATGAAACGAAAAGGGAAGAGATCGAAAAAGATCTCTTCCCTTTTCGTTTTATTATTACAAATTATAAATTTTAAATTGTAAATTAAAAGACAAAATGCACGAGCGTATGGGAGGATTTAGGAAGTTAAAAATCTCGCTGTTAGTTACAGGAAGTTAAAAATCTCGTTGTTAGTTACAGGAAGTTAGGAATCTCGTTGTTAGTTGCTGGGGGATTCGTAATCCCCCAGCTCACAAATATTTCGATACAATTAAAATAATTTTACACAAATGAAAATAATCCAACTAAAATATTTGAAATTTCACTATATTTATAATATAATACATATATAGTTACAATAATGAAATATTAAATATAGTTTCATTATTATTAAATTTATCACAATAATTATTAGGGGGAGTTTTTATGGGAAAAAGGTTCTGTGGCTTTACATTATCAATTGTTTTAATATTCACACTTTTCATCTCTAGCACCAGTTTGGCAACGACCGATACAACAAAGGAAGAGGAGATATTTGTTGCTAAGCCGTTAGTGATTCTTATGGATTATAAAGACTATAGTCATAAAGATCTTATGGAAAAAGAGGAATGGACTATAAATGGCTTTGAAGGGGATCATTTTACCAAAGAGTTCTATGAGAAAATGTTTTTTGGCGAGGATACATATAAAGGCTCCGATGGAAGAGATTTTATAACTATGAATAAATTTTTTAAAGAATCATCAGGAAATACTTACTCTGTAAAGGGAGGAGTAGCCGGCTGGTATACCGCTAAAAATAATGCTAAATATTATGGAGCTAATACAGATGGTAGTGACCAAGATGATGCCACTAGACTGGTTATGGAGGCAGTAGAAAAGGTAGCAGCTGATCCTAATATAGATCTATCCGATTACGATGTAGAAGACAAATGGGATAAAGACAAAGATGGAAACTATTATGAGCCAGATGGAATAATAGATACATTAATAGTAGTTCATGCAGGTAGAGGGGAAGAATGGGATAATGGGTTAGGAGAAGATGCCATATGGCCATTTAGAGCAGGGCTAAGTTGGTATGATACCACCGATTATAAAATGTATGAGGTAACAGATCATAAAGGAGAAAAATGGTTAGCAGAAGACTTTACAGTATTTGAACAGGATTTACCCCTTGACTTATTAATTCATGAATATGGTCATGTATTGGGATTACCCGATTTATATTCCACATCAGGAGGAAATCCTCCAGTTGAAAATTGGTCTCTTATGGGAGGAAGTTATACAGGAGTAATACCGGGAACATTCCCAAATGATTTTGGAGCTTACTGTAAAGAATATTTACAAGATAAGTTTGAAAAAATGTTTAAAAATGATAAAGAAAATAATTTTAAAGTAGATTGGCAAAATAAAGCAACTTATAACTATGAAGATATTAATTCATCTGGAATAGATGTAACTTTAGATCAGACTAGCTTAAAGGGAAATAATAAAGATGCTGTTAGGATAGATTTACCACAGAAAAAGACTATTATAACTACACCTACTAGTGGAAAGTATGCTTATTTTAGTGGTAATGATAATAATTCAGAAAATTTTATGACCACAGATTTAGATTTAACAGGGAAAGAAAGTGCTAAGCTAACATTCAAAACTTGGTATGATATAGATCCAGGATTTGATTTTGCTTCTATTATGGTCAAGGAAAAGGGAAAGGAAGATTGGACAGCCATAGAAGGTAATATAACTACAACAGAGGTTGATGATTGGGTTAAAGAAAATGAAACACCGAAAGAAATAGAAAAGAGGAATCCAGGACATGGTATAACAAATGACTCAGGAAATGAATGGGTAGATGCGGAGTTTGATTTAACTGGGTATGTTGGCAAAGAAATAGATCTTGCAGTGCGTTGGTATAGCGATGGTAATACACCAGAGAAAGGAATATATATTGACGATATAGAAGTTATAGGAGATGGAGATGTAATACTATCTGATAATGGAGAAAAAGAATCTGAATTTAAGCTGGAAGATTTTAGTAAGAATGATGGAATAGTTAAATCAGAACATTATTATATACTTGAATGGCGTAATAACACTGGAAAAATAGATAAGCTATATACTTCGTGGAGTGAAACTGCTTCATATGATCCAGGCCTTGTGGTATGGTATATAGATAAGATGTGGATCAATGATATGGGAAGACCAGATCAAAATACAGAAGCCCACACAGGCTATGCCTTTGCTGGGGTAGTAGATGCAAGTCAAGAACCAGTTTTATATGAATATACTTCAGGGGATAAAAAAGGAGAAAATGGTATAGAAAGAGTTGGGTATCAAATGTATGATGCTGCATTTAGCTTAAGGGAGAACTCTGGATTTAATAAAAAGGGTGATACTTATAAAGTTTGGGATTCTGACATAACCCCAAGGTCAGTATTTGATGATTCTAGGGATTATACAAGTAAAAAGTCAGATCCTCAAGGAGGACTTAAGTTACCTAAATATGGATTAAAGTTCCTAGTTACAGAGGAGAGTAGTGATAGAAGCACCGCTAAAATCCATATAATGAGAACCGATAGATTAAATAAAGAAATGGACATAAGAGATATAGAGGTTAATGGCTCTAAAGTAACAGTGACAGTGGAAAAGGGTGAAAAAGAGTTATCTAGTAAAGCCACTTTATCTTATGTATTAGATAGTGAAGAGGGGTTAGTAGAAAAAGTCATTACTTTGACAAAAGACACTAGTGGAAATTATACAGGTTCCATAGCTGAAATAAATAAAGTAAATAGAAAAGGCATTTGGAAGGTAAGTCACGTAATAATAGAAGATAAAGAGGGAAACGCAAAAGCATTCTATAATTCAGATGTACATTCAGGTTATGGAATAAATTTGTCAAGTGGAAACATAAAGTAAAAAAATAAACCTTACTTTATCAATACTTTGGAGGATCTCTGATCCTCCAATTTTTTAATGTTTAATAAACTTACTTTTTTTATAAAAAAAGTAACTGCCTATAATAAAGTGATATTAGGCTATATAGAAGTTGTGAAAAATTTTAATGTTTGCATAGTAATAACCACATATTTTTTATTTAGGTCTTGAATATATTCAGGACGACTTTGAAGCCATACATAAATTTATGGACTCCCCAGCTCCCTGCTCTCTGCACCTTGCACAGAACAAAGAAAGAACAAAGTCACCTTTGTTCTGAAACTTTTTTCGCTATAATTCGTCTAATGAATTAGTCTCCATTATACTTTAGAAAATAGCTATTATAATAGATAACAAATATTTGGAATATATATATTTTTATATTACATTGTACAAGCTATTGTAATATGATATTATTAAAAAGACTATATATGATTTAGGAGGTTATTATGGGTAGTTTTTTTGGAACAGATGGAGTAAGGGGTATTGCAAATAAGGAATTAACCTGTGAACTTGCATATAAGCTAGGTAGAGCAGGAGCATATATTTTAACAGAGGGTAAAAAAAATGCTAAAATAGTTATAGGAATGGATACAAGAATATCGGGAGATATGTTAGAGTCTGCATTAGTGGCAGGTATATGCTCAGTAGGAGTAGATGCCCTATGTATTGGAGTTGTACCTACACCGGCAGTTGCCTATCTAACTAGAAAATATAAAGCAGATGCAGGCATAGTTATTTCAGCATCCCATAATCCTGTGGAATATAATGGAATTAAATTCTTTAATGATAATGGATATAAATTAACTGATGAAATAGAAGATAAAATAGAAGGTATAATCAAAAATGATGATAAAATAGAAAATCCAGTGGGAGAAAAGGTTGGTAAAAAGGAAGTTGTAGATAATGGAGTAAAAGAATATACTGATTACTTAAAAACAACTATAGATGTTGACTTTACAGGACTTAAAGTTGCGATGGACTGTGGTAATGGAGCCTGTTATGAAGCGGCTCCAATGTTACTTGAAGAATTAAATGCAGATATAAAAGTAATAAATGATGAGCCAAATGGCATAAATATTAATGTTGAATGTGGATCTACTTGCCCAGAAAAAACACAGGAACTGGTCAAAGAAATAGGGGCAGATATAGGAATAGCTTTTGACGGAGATGCCGATAGACTTATAGCAGTTGATGAAAATGGAGATATAGTAGATGGTGACTATATAATGGCCATATGTGGTGAGTACTTAAAATCTAAAGGGAAACTTCCCAAGGATACAGTAGTTGCCACTGTTATGAGTAATATGGGACTTGATATTTATCTTAAAGAAAATACTATGGATATAGTAAAAACTAAAGTGGGAGATAGATATGTTGTTAAAGAAATGCTAGATAAGGGATATTCTTTAGGTGGAGAACAATCGGGACATATAATATTTTTAGATTACAACACAACAGGAGATGGCTTATTAACAGCTATACAATTAATATCGGTATTAAAGGAAAGTAATAAAAAGATGTCTCAACTGGCTAAAGGTATGAAAAAATTACCTCAGATCCTTGTAAATGCTAAGGTATCTCAAGAAAAGAAAAAAAATTATTTAAATGATAAAATAATAAAAGAAGAAATAACTAAGGTAGAAGAAAGGTTTAAAGGAGAAGGTAGAGTCCTTATAAGACCTTCAGGTACAGAACCCCTAGTTAGAGTAATGATAGAGGGAAAAGACACAGATGAAATAAAAAAAATAGCAGAAAACTTAGCAGGAATTATAGAAAAAAGACTTAAGTAAGGAATAAGTTGATAATTGAGAATTGAGAGTGGAGAGTTAAGGTACAAATCAGCCTTGGCTGATATCAGAGTATTGACAAAGTAAGTAAAAATGTCCGCCAGTCCTCGGATTTGGAAAATATATAGAAACGGTCGAAAATAGAATTCCAAACTCGCTATGCTCAAACAGTGGAATTCAAGCGATTTTCTCCCTTATTCTATATTTTCACAAATCCTGCGGAATGGCTCCCATTTTTACTTACTTTGTCTAAAGAGGCTTTGTCAACAGACTGAAATCAGCCTTGGCTGATATAACATATAATAAACAGCCATTAAACTTTGCATCAACAACGACCATTAACTATTAACTCTTAACTAGAAAAAGTAATAGCTTCGATTTTAATCGAAGGTCACCACAATTTTCAACTGTCAATTGTCAATTAATTAAAGGGGGGGATGAAAACAAAAAACAAGTAGATTCAAATTCATTCGAAGGTTTCCATTGGTAAATTAAATAATATTAAAGCGCCAGGACTTAGAGGGGACCCCTTTAAGTTGACGAGGACATGGTTTAGCGAAGGTCGGCGGATGCCATGCGGTGTTACTACCATCGATAGATGCCGGACAAAACACATAAGTGATTATGTGCACAAATAACGGTTGAGTAGTTAAAAAACCAACTTAGGGTGGGTTTTTTTGTGATACGCAAAAAGTTTTAATTCAAAGGTTTTGATGGATACGGAAGCCATCAACTAAGGTTTATATTAAGTAATCTGTAACTTGAAAAATAAATATGGAAAGGTGGAATAAATTAAATGTGTGGTATAGTTGGATATATAGGAGATAATAAAGCGGAGAATATTTTAATAGATGGATTAGCAAAGTTAGAATACAGGGGATATGACTCAGCAGGAATAGCTGTATTAAGGGATAGTAAACTAGTAATAAGAAAATATAAAGGTAGACTATCTGTACTAGAAGAAAAGCTTAATAAAGAAAATCTAAGTTCTAATGTGGGAATAGGTCATACAAGATGGGCAACCCATGGAGAACCATCAGATGCAAACTCTCATCCCCATGCCAATGGGAATGACACAATAGCAGTTGTGCACAACGGGATTATAGAAAACTTTATGGAACTAAGGGAACAACTAGAAGAGGAAGGTTATAAATTTAAATCGGAAACAGATACAGAAGTAATATCCCATCTTATAGATTATTACTATAAGGGAGATATACTTGAGGCTGTAAGAAGGGCAATCAAAAGACTAGAAGGAGCTTATGCTATCGCAGTTACATCTAAGGATGAACCGGATAAATTAATAGCAGTAAGAAAAGACAGTCCATTAATTATAGGAATAGGAAATAATGAAAACTTTATAGCATCTGATATACCTGCCATATTAAAATATACAAGAAATGTATATATATTAGATGATGGAGAAATGGCAGTTATTAAAAAGAATGAAATAGAATTAATGAATATAGAGGGAGATAAAATAGATAAAGAAGTGTTTAATGTAACATGGGATGTGGAATCAGCAGAAAAAGGTGGATATGACCACTTTATGATAAAGGAAATATATGAGCAACCAAAGGCCCTTAAAGAAACTCTATCTCCTAGGATAAATGATAAAAAGGAAATCAACTTAGACGGAATAAACTTAACGAAGGAAGAAATAGAGAAGTTTAGCAGAGTCTATATAATAGCTTGTGGTACTGCATACCATGCAGGGCTATTAGGAAAATCCTTAATTCAGAAGTATGTAAAGATACCCGTAATAACTGATGTTGCATCGGAATTTAGATATAGTGATCCATTTATAGATGAGAACACCCTTATGATAGTAGTAAGTCAATCAGGGGAAACGGCAGACACATTAGCGGCACTAAGGCTTGCTAAAGAAAATAAAGCAAGGGTTATGGCAGTTACCAATGTGGTAGGAAGTACTATTTCAAGGGAAGCGGATGATGTAATATATACTTGGGCAGGACCAGAAATAGCAGTTGCTTCAACAAAGGCATATACAACTCAAATGTTATCCTTTGGATTAATAGCCCTTGATATGGCAATAAAGAAAGGAACATTATCAAAAGCGGAGGCAGATAAAGTAATAGATGAGCTAATTAGTGCATCAGATAAAGTAAAAAGTATACTAGAAGATGTTAAATTAACAGAGGAAGCAGCAGAAGAAATATATAACAAAGAAAATGTATTCTTTATAGGTAGGGGAATAGACTATGATGTTGCTAGAGAAGGATCATTAAAACTTAAAGAAATATCATATATTCACTCAGAAGCAATTCAAGCAGGGGAGTTAAAGCACGGAACATTGGCCCTTATAGAAAAAGGAACTCCAGTGATAGCCCTTGCTACTCAAGATAAATTATACGATAAAATGCTAAGTAATATGAAAGAAGTAAAAGCTAGAGGAGCCCATGTAATAGCAGTTGCTAAAAAAGGAAATAAAGAAGTAGAAAAATCAGCAGATAAAGTAATATACATTCCAGATGTATTAGATGAATTAGCATCTATACTAAGTGTCATACCTTTACAATTATTATCATATTATGTAGCAGTAAAAAGAGGTTGTGATGTTGATAAACCAAGGAATCTCGCCAAAAGTGTTACTGTGGAGTAAGTATTTCCTGGGAAATTTGTCGGTTGGGAAATATAAAAATATAAGATAATATCATAATTAAAGTCATATAAATTTAGACTAAAAAGATCTAAGTTTATATGGCTTTTTTGTATAATAATTAATTATTTATAAAAATAAAGGATCATATATGGACTTTGTCATATGTGTTTTTGAGTTAATTTCCATAATTTAAAATATAACTTAATGCTTTATTAGCCTAAAATAGGGTAAATAAAAAGTAAATTATATTCAACTAGAAAAGGGGGAGGTGGGGATGGCATGAACATAATATCTTTTTTCGGTCTAATAAGGGAAATATTTAAAAAAGGAAAGCCTGACTTGGAAAAAATCGAAGAGAAGGGGCTGTTAGCAGTAAAGATAGGTCAAGTGTTTGCCCTTAGGATTGACTTTTTATCTCCTGAAAAGTGTACTTATCTTTCTAAATTATATCAAGATAATAGTTTTTTACCTAAGGAAGACTACGAAGTATTAATAAAAAGATATACAGGACCCTATTGGAGAGACAGATTTTTAAGTATAGAGGAAAAGCCCCTTGCCAGTGCATCAATAGCCCAAGTTCATAGGGGGAAATTGCATACAGGAGAAGATATTGTAATTAAACTTGTTAAGAAGGATTTTGTTAGTGATTTTAAGCAAGATGTTAATAAAGTGACCTCATTATTTAAATTTATAACTTTTTTCTATCCAAAGTTAAGAAGAGTAGCTAATCCTGTGGAATTACTTAAAATGATTAAAGATGATACTTTATCAGAGCTAGATTTAAACAATGAAATTAAAAATCAAAATATTCTTAAAAAAATTTATAATAATAATAAAGCTAAGTTTGATTTGAGTGATTTAAAGTTTCCAAAAGCTTATAAAAACTTATCCAATGAAAGGGTTTTAGTGACAGAGGAAATAAAGGGAGAGACATTTGAGAAATTATTACAAAGAAATGAACTGCCCTATGAACAACTATTAAAGTTGTTTCATATACATGGATTTTATATGTTTGTTATAGGAACTTTCCATGGTGATCTTCATCCAGGAAATATTATGCTTAAAGATGACAAAATATATTTTATAGATTGCGGAGCCA
This sequence comes from Dethiothermospora halolimnae, assembly GCF_037577855.1. Classification (NCBI taxonomy): domain Bacteria; kingdom Bacillati; phylum Bacillota; class Tissierellia; order Tissierellales; family Thermohalobacteraceae; genus Dethiothermospora; species Dethiothermospora halolimnae. The sequence continues at coordinate 39,161 of NZ_JBAKFX010000018.1, forward strand.
TAGGACAAGTATCTAAAAACTTAAGGGTAGGTCTCTTTAGATTTATGAAACATTTAAGCTACTATGAGTTTGAAAGCTGTGCTAAAAGTTTAAATGACATGTCAGATGTTAAGTTAAAAAAAGATGACTTTAAAAAGTTCCAAAAAGATTTTTTAAAGTTATATAAAGACTTTCCTAATAAAACAGTGTCGGAGGTAAGTCTGACAAAACAGATGATGGCAACAATAAAGCTTGGAGTTAATCATGGTATGGATTTTAATAAAAATATATTTTCCATAATAAAAAGTCTAATGTATTTAGATGGTATGGTTATAAGGTGCAATCCAGATGCAGTATTGATGAAAGATATGAGGGCTAATGTAGAAGAGTTAGAGAAAACAATAGACTAAAGTTAGGGGGATGATTATGACAAAAAAAGTATCTATTATAGGAGCTGGACCAGGAGGTTTAACATCGGCAATGATTTTAGCTAATCAAGGCTATGATGTAACAGTATTTGAAAAACAGGATTATATAGGTGGACGAACATCATCTTTTACTCTAAATAACTATACCTTTGATTTAGGGCCTACATTTTTAATGATGGATTATATTTTAAAAGAGATATTTGAAAATACAGGTAGAGATTTAGAGGATTATATCGATATAAAAGAAATTGATCCCCTTTATAGACTAGTATTTAAAGGAAAAAGGGAGTTTTACCCAACTAGGGACCAACAGGTTATGGTTAAGGAAATAGAAGAGATGTTTCCTGGTAATGGAGAAGGTTATAAAAAATTCATGAAAAAGGAAAAAGAGAAATTTGAAAAGTTAATTCCATGCTTACAAGTGCCATATGGAAGAAGAAGAGATTTTCTTACTAAAAGATTCCTTAGATCCATTGGCTATTTAGATGCCCATATAAGCCTTTATGATAAGTTAGGAGAGTATTTTAATGATGATGATCTTAAAATAGCTTTTACATTTCAGTCTAAATATTTAGGTATGTCTCCATGGGAATGTCCAGGAACCTTTAGTATTTTGTCATATATAGAACATGGAGGGGGAATATATCATGTAATGGGGGGACTTAATCAGATTACAAAGGCTATGGCGAAAGTGGTTGAAGAAGAAGGTGGAGAGATTAAATTATCCACTGCTGTAGATAAAGTTATTATAGAAAATGGAAAGGCAATAGGGGTGAAGCTAGAAAATGGAGACATAGAGTATAGTGACCATGTTGTATTAAATGCTGATTTTGCCCATGCAATGAATAATTTAGTAGAGGATAAACATAAGAAGAAATATACTAATAAGAAACTAGAAGAAAAGAAATATTCTTGCTCTACATTTATGCTGTATTTAGGTGTGGATAAGATATATGATATTCCCCATCATAATATAATTTTTTCTGATGACTATAAAAAGAACGTAGACGAAATAACAAAATATAAAATATTATCTGAGGATCCGTCTATATATATTCAAAATGCAAGTGTTAGTGACTCTAGCCTGGCACCGGAAGGGAAGTCCACCATTTATGTCCTAGTACCTGTGGCTAATAATAGTGGCAATATTAACTGGAAAGAAGAAAAATCAAAATTAAGGGAAAAAGTTCTAGATATTATGGAAAATAAAGCAGGATTAAAGGATATAAGGGAGCATATAGAAGTGGAAAGGATAATAACTCCCATAGAATGGGAAGAAGAAAAAGACGTATATAGGGGAGCAGTTTTCAATCTAGCCCATAATGTTGGTCAAATGTTATACTTTAGGCCCCATAATGAATTTGAAGAATTTGAGAATTGTTATTTAGTAGGAGGAGGAACCCATCCCGGCAGCGGGTTGCCAACTATATTTGAATCGGGAAAAATATCATCTAAATTAATAATGAAAAAGGATGGTATTAAGGTTAAAGAAAAAGTAACAAGTAAAGCTTAAAATAATCTATCATAGTAATATTTAGTAAAAGGTATACTAGAATAATTGTAACAACTATTATGTCTATGGTCCTAATTTTTATAGGGATAGTTATTAGATTTAAAAATAAATATATAGCTAAAAAGTAGGGTTAAACTAAAACTAACCTTACTTTTATAATTTCCATAAAAACATAGATAGTTTTGAAAAGTGAATTAGATAAAAAATACAAATTGACAATATTCGACCAATTAAATATAATCAAAGTTAGATATGAATTTTAAATATACTTAATTGGATGGGAGACTTTTATGAAAAATATAATAGATATTATAAATTTGAATATAGAAGAAAACTCTATTAGCCCAAAGAGAATAGGAATGAAAATAGTAGGGATATATTTATTTGTTGGTGTGCTATGGGTTGGATTATCAGATAAAATTTTATCAATGATCTTTAGTAATTTTAGTATATATGGTAAAGTACAATTATTCAAAGGGTGGCTCTTTGTTATATTAACAGCTATCTTATTATTTCAGTTGATTTATAATAGCTTAAAAAAAATCAAGAAATTAATATATAAGGTGAATGAAAGTAATGAAGAGTTAAATACACTGAATGAAGAATTAATTGCTGTAGAAGATGAGCTGGAAGATAAAATATTAGCATTAGATGATATGAAAACTCAACTTAAAAATGAGAGGGATTTTGCCAATAACATACTAGATGGAGGTAATTTGTCCATTATCATATGGACCTTAGACGGAGTAGTTGTTGATATAAATCAATATACTTTGGAGTTATTAGGATACAATAGGGATGAAGTATTATACAAGAAGCTTTTTGATAGTATTGTACCAAAGGAAGAGATGGATAGTATAAAGTATGTATTAGATAATATAGAAGAAAATAGATTTTTAAATGATTTTGAAAATAAAGTTATAGCAAAGGATAAAACTGAATTTATATTTTTATGGAATAATAATATTATTAAAGGTACTGATAATAAAAAATATATAGCATCCTTTGGGGTAGATATAACAAAGCAAAGGCTTCAAGAAAGAAAGATATTTAATTTAGCCTATTATGACTCCTTGACAGGACTAAATAATAGGTCTAAATTAGAAAGAATGATTAATGAATATTTACAAGATGATGATATAGAAAATTTTGCAATAATATATTTTGACTTAGATAATTTCAAGAATATTAATGATACATATGGACATACTTATGGAGATAATTTATTAAAAAGTATATCACAAAAACTGCTGAAATTAACGAACGATAATATTATGTTATTTAGGTTAGGTGGAGATGAGTTTTTATATGTGTATAAAAACTATTCAAACAAAAAAGAAGTAGATATTCTAAGAAAAAAAATAATGAATGTATTCAAAAATCAATGGAGCATAGAAAATTATGAATTTTATATAAGTATAAGTGTTGGTATATGTTATTATCCTGAACATGGAAATACTTATACTGAGTTGTTACGTAATGCAGATACTGCGATGTATAATGCCAAAAGAAATGAAAAAGGTACCTTTAGGGTTTTTGATAAAAATATGTATTGTGAAATCAAAAATACTGTTGAACTTGAAAAGGATTTAAGAAAGGCCATATTAAATGAAGAATTTTATTTAAATTTTCAACCGATAGTAGATTTAAGTACAGGGAAAATAAGGTCATTTGAAACCTTAATTAGATGGCATCATCCCCATAAGGGATTTATACCTCCTAATAAATTTATTGATTCAGCGGAAAAAAATGGACTTATATATATTATTGGAAATTGGGTTATAAGTGAAGTATTTAAGATTCAAAGACAGAGGAAAAAAGAGAATAAAAAGGATATTAAGATATCAATTAATCTTTCTCCAAATCAGTTGGACCATGAATCATTTATAGAATTTTTAGAAGATCAAGTAGAGGTATATGACATAGATACAAGTTTAATTGAGTTTGAAATAACCGAGATGTCCCTTATAAAAGATTTCGATAAAGCGGTTATTAAACTTAATAAGATGAAAATTATGGGATTTAGTATAGCCCTTGATGATTTTGGAACTGGATTCTCTTCTATAAACTATTTAAGGAAGTTACCTATAGATTATATAAAAATAGATAAATCCTATATAGATAATATACATACTACTTTAAAGGATTTAAACTTGGTTAATATAATTATACAAATGAAAGAAATATTTAATTATAAGATTATAGCAGAGGGTATCGAATATGATAGACAGGAAACATTGTTAAAAAATCTTAGATGTGATTATGGACAAGGTTATTTGTTTTATAAGCCTATGGGGTATGACAAGCTCAATGAGATACCAGAGGAAAATATATGGGAATAGAAAGGAGATGAAAGTCTTCTTTTTTCTTGTTAATAGATATATGCTTCCTTGTATAAAGTTAATAATATATTAGCTATTTTATAGTATAAATCCAATATAAATTGTAGAAAGTTTAACAATTGTGAAAACGTTATTGTAAAACTTATTAACTAATGTTAAAATGATAATAAGAAAAATTGATACTTTCTTGGCAATGTTAACCTCTTTTATAGAATAGTTAACATTAATAAGTATCTATAAGATAACTAAATAGCTCAATATCGACCCGGCAATGGTTTATGAAAATATGTTTATTTAGCATAAACAGGTCAAGGTATGGATGTAATTTTAAAGAAAACGTTTTTATTATAATGGTCTAATTCATTTCGTTTCCTAAAAGGATGTTTCTTTATTATGCAACCATAAATGACTTGAGTTTCTAGAAAACATTAAACTATTGGAGGGATTTTTTTGAGCAAAAAACAGAAAAGTAATTCGGTATTTGACTTGAATGGAAGACCGTCGGTTGGCAAAGCAATACCTTTATCAATTCAGCACGTTTTAGCTATGATAGTTGGTAACATAACCCCGGCCATTATAATTGCAGGGGTAGTTGGAATGGGGTCAGCAGATAAGACTTCCCTTGTACAGGCTGCAATGTTTGTTGCAGGAATCGCTACTTTAATTCAGTTGTATCCTATTTGGAAAGTAGGCTCAAGGTTACCTATTATTATGGGTGTAAGTTTTGCTTATGTGCCTACGTTAATTAGTTTAGGTAGTGAATATGGTATAGCAGGTATTTTTGGTGCTCAGTTAGTAGGGGGACTTGTTGGTGTTTTAGTTGGTATATTTATTAAACCTTTAAGAAAGTTTTTTCCACCTATTGTTGCAGGGACAGTTGTATTAACTATAGGACTATCTTTATACCCAGTAGCTATTAATTATATCGGTGGTGGAGTAGGAGCTGAAAATTTTGGTTCCCTATTATATTTAGGAATAGCATTTATAACACTGGCAGTTGTACTAGTCTGTAATCACTTTGCAAAAGGGTATTTTAAGCTAGCTTCAATATTGGTTGGTATAGTTGTTGGTTATATTATTTCTTTAATAGCCGGTATAGTAGATTTTGCTCCAGTACGTGAAGCCGCTTGGTTTGAATTACCTAAATTTGGTCATTTCGGTATGGAATTTCATGGACCAGCTATTTTTTCTATGGTTCTTATATATATTGTTAATTCAGTTCAAGCAGTTGGAGACTTTTCAGCCACAACAGTTGGTGGTTTAGGAAGACAGGTTACAGATGATGAGTTATCAGGAGGTATAATAGGTAATGGTCTTACAAGTGTAGTTGCATCTTTCTTTGGAGGTTTACCAACAGCTACATTTAGTCAAAATGTTGGTATAGTTGCAATGACAAAGGTAGTAAGTAGATTTGTTTTAGCTTTAGGGGCAGGATTTATATTACTTGCAGGATTTATACCTAAGTTTGGAGCATTAATGACAACTATTCCCCAAAGTGTTCTTGGTGGAGCTACTATTACAGTATTTGCAATGATCACAATGACAGGGGTTAAACTTATTATTCAAGATGAATTATCGGGTAGAAATGTAACGGTTGTTGGATTAGCAGTGGCCCTTGGAATGGGAATAACTCAAGTTCCAGAAATACTATCTCAGTTTCCCCATGAAGTTACAGTTATATTTGGAAACTCAGCGGTAGTTATAGCTACAATAGTGGCATTTGTATTAAATATAGTTTTACCTAAAAAGACTATAGCAGATGAAGAAAAAGAAAGAAAGGCAATGGAGGCAGAGCATGAAGTTGCTTAAAAAATGATACATGGCAAAAGCCATGTATCATTTTTTTAAACTAAAAATATCTTGACATATTTATAACAGATTAATATACTATAGATAGTGATAACAGTTATCACTATCTATAGTATATGTGTAAGTGAAAATTTAATAAATTTACATATTGTATTTGTGATTTGAATCAATGAAATTATTACAGATTTTTTTTAAACTAATAATGAAAATAGATTTCAAATAAAATATATTATTAATAATCAAAATGGTGAGGAGGCAAGTTTGATGACATTAGGAGATATAAAAAATGGAGACCATATTCGCATATTAAATATACCCGATGAAAAGGTAAGAGCTCAAGCATTTAGGTTTGGGATATCGGAAGGTGCATCTGTAGTTTGTATTGAGAAAATACCCAAGGGACCAGTTATATTGAAAAAGAATCTACAGGAATTAGCTATAGGAAGAAGATTAGCCGAAAAAATAACAGTAGAAATGGTATAGTTTTTTAAGGAGGTTTAAAAATGGATTGTTGTAATATTAGTCATCAGATAGATATTCCAAAAGGAGCTAAAAAAATTGTTTTAACTGGAAATCCCAATGTAGGGAAATCCATATTTTTCAATTCCTTTACGGGTGTTTACGTAGATGTTTCCAATTATCCTGGGACAACCCTTGATATAAGTTCAGGAAAATATAATGATGATGTTGTCATTGATACTCCAGGAGTATATGGAGTTTCTTCATTTAATGATGAAGAAATAGTTGCTAGGGATGCTATTGCATCGGCTGACGTTGTAGTAAATGTTGTGGATGCAGTTCATCTAGAGCGGGATTTGTTTTTGACTCAGCAGGTTATTGATATGGGAATACCGGTTATAGTGGCATTAAATATGATGGATGAGGCCCAGAAAAATGGATTGGATATCGACATAAAAAAATTAAGTAAAGAACTGGGAGTACCTATAATACCTACTATAGCTCCAAAGGGAGAAGGTTTAGAAGAAGTAAAGGAAAGTGTTAATAAAGCTAAAGTGGGAACCAGTAGTCTGAAGCTAGATAAGAAGATGGATGGATTAATAGCCCAAAACATAAGAAAATCTGAAGCCATGTTAATTCTTGAGGGAGATCCCCATGTTGCGGAAAAGAACAACATTAGTCCAATGGACTTTAGGGAAGAAATTTATAAAGGCAGAAGAGAAAGAGTAAATGAAATTATAGATAAGGTTGTAAAGGAAACAAAATCAGGAAATAGCTTTAAAACTAAACTTGGAAGATTAATGGTAAAACCTATAACAGGTATACCAATGCTATTAATATCATTATATTTATTATATCAATTTGTTGGTGTGTTTATAGCCCAGACTGTAGTTGGCATAACTGAAGAAACATTTTTTATAGAAAAATATGAACCCTTTATAACAGGAATAGTTACTAAGTTTGTAGATGCAACTTCTTTAGTGGGAGAATTATTGGTAGGAGAGTTTGGTCTACTTACTATGGCGGTTACTTATACATTTGGTTTATTACTACCCCTTGTTATAGGATTCTATTTTTTCTTAGGTTTATTAGAAGACTCGGGGTATATGCCTAGAATAGCAGCCTTAGTTGATAGAATGCTAACTAAACTTGGGTTAAATGGTAGGGCTATTATTCCTATGCTACTTGGTTTTGGCTGTGTAACTATGGCTACCATAACTACTAGATTACTTGGTTCTAAAAGGGAAAGGATTATTGCAGTATTTTTATTAGGCCTTGCTATTCCATGTTCAGCCCAGTTAGGGGTAATAGCGGGACTTATAGCACCTCTAGGAGCAAAATTCTTTATTATATATGTATTAGCTATATTTATTGTATATGTGTTAGCAGGTACCTTGTTAAACAAAGTTTTACCGGGAGAGTCAACTGATCTGTTAATAGATTTACCACCATTAAGATTACCTAGGTTAACCAATGTTCTTAAAAAGACATATATTAAATCTTTATCTTTTATAAAGGAAGCTGGTCCTATATTTGCAATTGGAGCTGTTGTAATAACACTAATGTCTAGATTTGGAATATTAGAAGCAATACAAGATGCTGTTGCTCCTATAACTACTGGATGGTTAGGTCTTCCTAAAGAAGCGGCAACCGCATTTATTATGGGTATAGTAAGACGTGACTTTGGTGCTGCAGGCTTAAGTGCTTTATCAATGAGTCCAGCTCAAACAGTTGTATCATTAATAACTATAACACTATTTGTACCTTGTATAGCTGCTATGATGATAATGATAAAGGAAAGAAGTTGGAAAGAATCATTAGTAATATGGTTTGGAAGTTGGATCACAGCATTTGTAACGGGAGGTATTGTAGCTAAGTTATTTCTTTTGATACCATAAAGGAGATGTTATTGTGGGTTGTAATACAGATAAAGGCATAAGAATATGTTCTCAATGTAAGTATGAAATAAAAGATCCTAAGGCTATAAGATGTCCAAGATGTTTTAAAATACTACTAAAAAAATGTTCGGAATGTAAAGGTTGTAGTTTTTAAGAAATTTAATATAGTACGTTTTTCAATAACATAAAAACATGGATATTAATATCCATGTTTTTTTATGTTATTTAATTCATAGATTTTAATCCTTTGCTGATGAACTTGAAACTAAAATACCATAATTTAAAAATTTTATGATTACAATTGTATAGAGTAAATATACATAAGCTTAGTACGAAATTTTTACATCGTCAGGTGTAAATAACAAATGTTTTACTTTAAGTATGATATAATGACAAAATTATTCACTAAATAAAGGGTAAATAGATATATTTGGTGAATATAATAAATAATAACAAAAAACAGTTGGATAAAGTTACTGATTAATATTTATAACTAAATATTAAAATATATAAATGAAAGGGGCGATTATAATGGGAATATTGTGAATATTGCAATAAGTTGATAAAAATACAGAGAATATAAAATGAAATTTAAAAATCCAGAAATAATTAAATGTACCAATCGATGTAGTATTGATTATAAAGTAGGGCGACGAAGGGGGAATTCATGTTGATATGGATTTTGTCTTCGTTTGTTTTTTATTAGAATTATTATTTAGAAAACCAGAAATATAAAAACAAATAGAAAAAATTTAAATAAGTATATGGTAATTAATTGAATAATAAAATCATTAATGATATAATATTATTACCGAACAAACGTTCGGAAAAAAGGAACATTTACTGAACACTTTTACTGAAGAATTAGATGTTAATATTGTATTATGAGTAAAGTATATAATTACATTTAAGTATTAATTTGAGGCTAATTATTATATATACAATTTTTATAAATAGGTTTTATTAAAAAAAGGGGGAAGTACTTATGAATAAAAAGTTACTAAGGGAAGCAGACAAATGGTTAAAGGAATATAAAAAAAATAAAGAATTTTATAATTTACTGTGTGAAGATATAGAATTTGCTGAGAAAAATTTAATAGCAGAAGATAAATTAAAGGGGATATCCTATGATGGAATACGAGTTTCAAAGACCAATGTGGTAAGTAGACAAGTAGAAGAACAGGTTGTTAGGATATTTGAAAATTTAGAACAGAAAAAGATCTATAGAGATTCATTAGAATATGTTCTACATAGAACAGAAAAAGCTATTGAATGTCTTGGAGAAGAGGAGAGAAAGCTAATTAAATTAAGGTATTTAAATAGGGAAAGCCTTTCGTGGCAACAGGTAGCATTTAGGTTAAATAGGTCGGTTGATAATGTTAAGGGGAAACTTAAAAATAGGAGTCTAAGGGAATTTGTAAATATATATTGGGGAAGATCTTATAAAGATTTTTTACAAGAGAACACAAGGGGGACACTTTTAAAGGAAAAATAAGTGTTAATATATTATTGTAAGAAGTTATATATAAAACTTCGAGCACCCCTCCAAAGAGGCAGTCAGTTTATTGGCTGTCTTTTTTCTTTGGAAATTATTATTAAAAGAAGGTGTAACAATGAGGAAAAAGACAAAAATCAGAAAAAGTATATTAGAAAAATCACAATGTAATAATTGTGTTTGGTTAAATCGTGTGGATGAAAAACATGTTTTATGTCCCTTTAATAACTGTATTAAAAAATGGCTTGGTAAATAAAAATTTTTAAAAATAAAGCTTAAACTCTGTAAAGGAGGTGACAGATCAATGGATATTATAAACTTATTTTTTATTGATGAATATGGTTGATTATAGCTTTTAGTAAAATATTGGCATATAGGAAGTGATTATATGATAACTGAAGAGTTAGAAAGCATAATAAGATTTATGTCTGATAGACATAAATTAAAGGTGTATAGAAACAGATTAGATAAAAAAATAATTAAGCCCTGTGTTTTTTATCCTATACCCAAAATAGAGAGTAAATACTTATCTTCATCGGAATATAGAAATGACTATATTTGGTGTATTAGGTTCTATGATGGTGTAGATAAAAAGGTGGATAAAAGCATCTATGATACTGTAATCTCTATTTACACTGATATTGTTGAAAATAAAAACTTAATACCAATTTACTATAAGGAAGAATTAACTGAAGATAGTATAACTATACAAAAGGTTGAAATTGAAGAGTTGAAAAATGAAGTTATAGTATTAAGGCTTCATTGGACTTCTTTTTATCAGTATGAAAGGGATACAGTTGATAAAATTGAGAAATTTAATTTTGATAGTGATATTAAAGATAATTGAAAAAAACAAAAATAAAAGATTCATTCAAGAAAGGGGAAGATAGATAATGCCAGGTGGTACATTTAATCCATTAGTAGGTAAAGTAAGACCAGGAATGTATATGAACTTTGAAGCTGTTACTCAAGATAGAATCAAGTCTCAAGAGAGGGGTACTGTTTTAATGCCACTACCCAATGCTAAATGGGGACCAGCAAAAGAGTTTATAACCATAACAGACCCATCGGAAACATATGATTTACTAGGATATGATATAAATGATAAAGAAATGTTATTAATTAAAGAAGCATTTAAAAACTGTAAGAAGGTTATAGCTTATGTATTAGCAGAAGGAGAAAAGGCTAAAGCTAGGGTAGGAGATTTAGAGATTACAGCTAAACATGGTGGAGTAAGAGGTAATGATATAAAAATAGTCATAGCTAAAGACTCTAATGATAGTAAAAACGTTATAACATATTTAGGAGATAATATAGTAGATGAACAAAATGTTAATGGCATATCAGATCTAAAGGATAATAGATTTGTAGAATTTACTAAAGGAGAAGTTTTGCCAGCTAAAAATTCAGTAGAAAAAACTCTAATGGCTCCAGCAGAGGAGCTTGTGGAAACAGCGGGTACATCCCTTAAAGGGGGAAGTAATGGTGTTTATTCAAACATTGATATTACTGAATTTTTAAGTGAAAGTGAAACCCAATTCTTTGATTGTATAGCTTTTCCTATAGAAGATCCTTCGTATCAGTCAAGTTTTAAAACAAAATTAGAGTATTTTAGAGATGAAATAGGGAAAAAAGTTATGGGTGTTACTTCTAACTATGATGGAGACTTAGAGGGACTTATAAATGTTGTAAATGGAGTAGTTTTAAATGATGGAACTAAACTTTCTGCAAGAGAAGCCGTTGCATGGGTAGCAGGAGCAACATCAGGAGCCAACATAAATGAATCCTTAACCCATAAGGTATATCAAGATGCGGTGGATGTTAATCCAAGATTAAAACATGACCAAATAGTTGAAGGGCTACAAAAAGGTTATTTTATATTCACAAATACTGGAGATAAAGTGATTGTAGAGCAGGACAGAAATAGTTTAACTACATTAAGTGCTAAAAAGACTAAAAAGTGGACTAAGAATAGACCCCTTAGGGTTATGGATGCAATAAACAATGACTTATTAAAAAGTTTCAATGGTACCTATGCAGGTAAATTGGATAATAATGATGATGGACATAGTATAGCTAAAGCTTTAATAACAAAATATTTAACAGCATTACAAGATGTTAATGCTATTAGAAACTTAAATAAAGAGAATGATGTTATTATTGATAAAGAATTATCGGTAGGAGATGAGTTATATGCAGATATAGCTGTTCAACCTATGGATGCAGCAGAAAAATTCTATTTCACAGTGAAAGTTCGATAGGAGGTATAAATAATGGGAATTTATTCAGGTAGACATACAATATCAGCAAGGGAAGGTAGAGCTTTTTCAGACGGTGAAGAAATCTTAAATATGATAAAATTTGAGATTAAAGCTGAAAAAATTAAGGTGGAATTACCTATAGTAGGTAGAAGAACTAAAAGTAACAAAACAGTTGGAATAAAATATACAGGAACAATAACACAGTATAAGAAAAGTAGTGCTTTTGCTAAGATGATTCAAGAGTTTAAAGAAACAGGAAAAGATGTATATTTCGATATGCAAGGGGTATTAGAAGACCCATCAAGTGAACTAGGAGCAGAGCGTATAGTGGCTATAGGTTGTAATATAGATAGTGCAACTTTAATAAACATAGACATTGAAAGTGATGATGTTGTTAAGGAAGAAATACCTTTTACAATTGAAGATGTAGAGATACAACAGGCTATTTAAGTGATAGTTGAGAATGGAGAATTGAGAGTGGAAAGTAAGTGGGAGAAGTGGTTTATACCACTTTTCTTCATTTATAAACTTAAACCCAATAAAATTTTAGTTTTTTCGGATTGATAATCTCCATCTAATTTAAATAATTATTAGTTGCTGGGGGATTCGTAATCCCCCAGCTAATTTAAATTAAAAATGAAATTAAAAGAGGAGGATTAAAATGACAAATAAAAATACTAGAGATTTAAGTTTCTTTATGAAAGGTAAAGCAAATGAAGCGATGACCAGGGAAGTAATTATATCAAAAAGATATACTGATGAAAATGGAAATCCTATTCCAGTTTTATTAAAACCAACTACAACAGAAAAGGTTGAAAGATTCCAGAAGGAATGTACCGTAATAAAAGGTAAGGGAAATGGTGCTAAAGAGGTCGTTGACAATATAAGATTTGCAGGAAAATTAGCAATAGAATGTTGTGTATATCCTGATTTTAAAGATAAAGAGCTTCTTAAGTCCTACGAATGTGTAGATCCAATTGATTTGATTAAAAAGATATTTAGCCTACCAGGGGAATATGCAGAGTTAATGAATCAAGTTCTTAGTATAAATGGATTTGATGAAGACTATGAAAAGCTAGTAGAAGATGCAAAAAACTAATTAAAAGCGGTGATTATATGGCTGTATATAGTCATCGTTTATTTCAGAGGCATCATATACTACCCCAAGATTTTTATGAAATGGATGATTGTAAAAAAGCTTTCATTATAGCCTCCGAGCAAATACAAATTGAAGAAGAGAAAAAATTAGATAGGAGGTGACCTATGGCAAGTTTAGCAAAGGTATTTAATATAAACGAAAGAATATCAGGCAACTTAGCAAAAACCACAGAGGTAATTTCAAAATTTCAAGGTAATTTAAAGAAGATGGCCCAAGTTGGGGAGACCTCGGCAAACAAAGTTAATAAAAAAATAAAAAAGTTATCAACCGATAGTAGTAAGAGTTTTAATGAGTTAGAAAAAGCTGCAATAACTATAAAAAATCCTATAGAAGAAGTATTAAACAATAAAATAAATATAGAAGCCTTGGTTAAAACAGAAAACCTAGAAAAAATAAAGGATATAACGAAGGAAGTAACGGGAATAGACTTAGGAGAAATAAAGTTTAGTAAAGAGGGATTAACAAAGGTAATAGATCAAGTAAAAAATAGTAAGTTAAATATGAAGGCCTTAGTTGATACAAAGAACCTAGAGAAGATAAAAAATATAACAAAGGATGTAACAGGGATAGATTTAGGAGAAATAGAGGCAAGTAAGGAACAGATAACAAAAACAATAGAGCAAATAAAAAATAGTAAAATAAATATGAAAGCCTTGGTTAAAACAGAGAACCTAGAAAAAATAAAGGATATAACGAAGGAAGTAACGGGAATAGACTTAGGAGAAATAAAGTTTAGTAAAAAGGGGTTAACAAAGGTAATAGACCAAGTAAAAAATAGCAAGTTAAATATGAAGGCCTTAGTTGATACAAAGAACCTAGAGAAGATAAAAAATATAACGAAGAATGTAACAGGGATAGATCTAGGAGAAATAGAGGCAAGTAAGGAACAGATAACAAAAACAATAGAGCAGATAAAAAATAGCAAAATAAATATGAAAGCCCTGGTTAAAACAGAGAATCTAGAAAAAATAAAGGATATAACAAAGGAAGTAACGGGAATAGACTTAGGAGAAATAAAGTTTAGTAAAGAGAGATTAACAAAGGTAATAGATCAAGTAAAAAATAGTAAGTTAAATATGAAGGCATTAGTTGATACAGAGAACCTAGAGAAGATAAAAAATATAACAAAGGATGTAACAGGGATAGACTTAGGTGAAATAAAATTTAATAAAGAAGGACTAACTACCTTTATTAATCAAGTGAAAAATTGCGAAATAAATATAGATGCTTTGGTAAATACAGAAAACTTAGGTAAGATGAATGATGTCTTAAAGGATGTAACAGGGATAGATTTAGGAGAAGTAGAGTTTAGCAAAGAAGGTTTAACCAACTTTATAGATCAAGTAAAAAATAGTAACTTTGATATAAAAGCTTTAGTAAATACAGAGAACTTAGGAAAAATCAATGATGTTTTAAAGGATATGACAGGAATAGACTTAGGAGAGATAAAGTTTAATAAAGAAGGTATTAGTAGTTTTATGGAAAGTGTTAAAAATGCTAAGTTTGACTTGGGAGCTTTAGTCAATACTGAAGGATTTAAAAATATAGCTGCTTCAGTAACAGAAATCTCTGGAATAGAACTTGGAAATATAAGTTCCTCTATAGAAGGATTGAAGGGATCTTTTTCAAATTTAGCTAGCCAAGGACTTGCTGGAGTCAAAGAAGGACTTGGAGGATTTCTTGATAAAATTGGATTAGCAAAAATAAAGACAGGGGCACTTATAGCTAAACAATACGCAATGGCAGGTATAACTAAGGCCGTAACAGTGGTTCAATGGCTGTGGAATGCAGCATTAAGTGCAAATCCCATAGGGTTGGTGATTATAGCAATCGCCGGTCTAATAGGGGGTCTAGTTCTTTTATATAAAAAGTGTACATTTGTAAGAAAGATAGTAGATGGATTCTGGAGTGGACTTAAAAGTGGTGCTGAGATGGCGGTAAACTTTGTTATAAAGATGATTAATAAGTTTATAGGATGCTTAAATAAAGGTATTAAGCTTATTAATAAAATTCCAGGAGTAGATATACCAGAGATTCCAGAAATTCCAGAGGTATCATTTACAGATAAAAATAAAGAAAATAAAGTAGAAAAGGGACAGGAAGCACCAGAGCTAGTTAAGGGAGTACAAATGGTTCCTGAAGGACCAAAAACTTTAGATGGTTCTGATATGAATTTTAATAATAATAAAATACCAACTGGAACAGAAACATTACAAGAAAAAACCAGCTATACAAAGGATATAAATATAAACCACGATTTTAATAATATTCCCGATAGTAAGGGGAATATTGATTCTTCTAGTAACTTTAATAACATATCAAAAACAGAAACCAATGAAATAATATATGGCTCATCTAAACAAAGGGAAACTGTAAATAATGATAATAGAAATTATTCAGTGGTCTTTGGAGATAGGGTGATTGAAAAGAAAGCAAATGTGGATGAGATTTTAGATAGTATTAGAAAAGTATTAGAAGATGGTATGAATACAGGAGGTGAAGAGGTATTTGAAATCTAAATATCAATTTTGGCTTAGTTTTAATAATGGAGAACAAAGATTACAACTTCCGGTAAATCCTCCTAAAATAAAAATAGAAAATGGTATGAAAAATGAAACAATAGATGTATCTAATCTTGGAGAAATAACCGTTATTCAAAAGTCTACACCTAAAAAAATTTCAATAGAGAGTATTTTTCCAGCTAATGATGGTCCCTACTGTGAGTATAAAGATATCCCAGAGCCCCAAGAAGCCGTTGACATAATAGAAAGTTGGCAAAATAGTGAAAAGCCCATAAGATTTTTAATAACAAATACAAATATAAATTATCCTGTATCTATAGAAAAGTTTACCACCACAGAAAAGGCTGGGGATATTGGAACCATATCCTATAACTTAGAATTAAAAGAGTATAGATTTATAGAAGTAAAGGAAATGGAAGAAAAAAATGGGGAGATTAATATTGGTTCAAAGGAAGAAGAAAGAACCGATGAAAGAAGTATACCAAAACTTTATATAGTAAAGGCTGGAGATTGTCTTTATAAAATTGCAAAGTCCCAGTTAGGGGATGGATCAAGATATGGTGAAATAGCCAAATTAAATAATATAAAGCCAGACTATACTATATACCCTAATCAAAAGTTAAAGCTTCCCAATTAAGAGGTGAGGAGTTTGTTACAGCTAATACTAGTTAAAAAGGATAAATCAGTGGATATTTCAAAGTTAGTAGAAAAGATAACTTGGAAAGGTAAAAAGCTAAGGGCTCCACGAAGTGTTGAAGTATCCTTTGTGGATACAGATAAGGGATATCATAAGAACGTAGGCATAAAAGAAGGGGACGGTTTAGTTTTTATTTGGAAAGAGAATGAATTGTTTAGAGGAAATGTATTTAGTATAAGTAGAGGCAAAAGCGCTAAATCAAAGATGGTTGCCCATGACAATCTCTTTTATTTAGTAAATAATAAGGACTCTTATGTTTTCACAGAGCAGTCCCTAGATAAAATAGTCAGCAGAATATGTAGTGATTTTCAAATACCAACAGGTGAATTGACATCATCAGACTATATTATCCCCTATCAAGTTAGTGATTCTAAAGTGTTATATGACATAATACTAAAAGCTATGGACACCACATATAACCAGACTGGTAAAAGATATTATCTAAGGGCTAAAGAGGGGAAAATAGATTTATTACTAAGAAAAGAAAATGTAAGAAAATGGATTTTAGAAGATGGTAAAAATTTAATAAATTATAACCATAACTCTTCTATAGAAAATACAATAACTAAGGTAAAAATGACAACAGGAGAAGGGGACGAAACTATAATAAAAACAGCAGAAGATGGAAGTCTGGTAGAGCAATTTGGAGTTTTACAATATTATAAAAAAGTAAATGACAAAATAAATGAAGGACAGCTACAAGAAAGGGTGGATAAAGCCTTAAAAGAAAAGGGAAAAGTCGAAAAACAAATATCCATTGAAGCTATAGGCATAGAAGATATAATAAGTGGATGTGGAGTAAATCTAGCTATACCAGAGCTTGAGATAGAAAAGGGATATTATGTAGATGAAGATACCCATACCTTTAAAGGAAATAAACATACAATGAAGCTTAAACTTACTGAAACCATGGAATTGGGGTGATAGTATGATAGATATTATAAAAAAAGTATCAAGTCAAGTGGCAAAAACTTCTGGCATAAATATAATGGAAGCCATAATAACAAAGGAACCACCGGAAATTGAAATAAAGATTAAAAATAACGATAAGCTAATAATCCCTAAGGACCTTATTATAGTATCGGAACATTTACTAGAACATACTAGAATAGCTACTATAAAAATGGTGGAGCATATAGATTCTGAAACTGATGAACAGTTAACATCGCCTATTAGTGGTACAAGTAAAACATGTCAAGGAGCAATGCCTCCTATAAACTTTACCTTTCAAGGGACTGGTACTAGCTTAGACCTTACCCATAAACACATATTAGAAACCTTTACAATGGAAGATGGAGAGATAACCTTTAGATGCTGTTTAAAAGAAGGGGATAAGGTTATGGTTATAGCTTTTGAAGAGGGACAAAAGTATTATATCATGGATAAGGTGGTGAGTTAGATGCCCCTTACACCAAATATAAAGATTCCTAAGATAGTAAAATCCACAGTAGGTCCATCTAAAACCTATAGACTTGACACAAAAGCTAAGCGGATAGTAGGAAAGATTGATGAATTAGAAGCTATAAAGCAGTTTGTTATGAAGGCAATAAGAACCGTAAGATACTCAAACTTAATATATAGTCATAAGTTTGGATGCCAAATAAAAAACTTGCTGGGAAAGGGACTAACAGAAGAATATATCAAATCAGAAGTGCCTCGGTTAATAGCTGAGGCATTAATTTATGATGAAAGAATTATAAAGGTCCATAGCTTTGATATAGAGGTTAAAGAGGATAAAATGTTTGTTGAGTTTATAGTAGATAGCACTGAAGGAGAGTTAAATATAAGGGAGGTGATATGATTGTTTGAAGATAGGACATATGAAAATATCTTAAATGAAATGCTTAATGAAGTTCCCCATGACTTAGATAAAAGAGAAGGTTCTATTATATACGATGCATTGGCACCTGCCGCATTAAAAATGGCCCAAGTGTATGTGGATTTAAAAAGTGTTTTGGCCTTAGGATTTGCAGATACATCCAATGGACAATGGCTTGATATGAGGGTAAATGAAAGGGGACTTAAAAGAAAGGAAGCAATAAAAACAATAAGGGAAGCTAAGTTTAAACCAGATATAGTTAAGGAAGGTACAAGATTTTTTATAGATGGTTTATATTTTAAGTTAAGCAAAGATGGAAATGTAGAGTGTGAGATATCAGGGGAGATAGGAAATGAACCTTTAGATGGTAGCAGTTTAGTTCCTGTAAATACCATACCTAACCTTGAAGAAGCAAAATTAGGTAAGATAATAAAATATGGTAGAGATAAAGAGAGTGATGAAGAACTACTTGATAGGTATATAGAGGATTTACAAAGACCTGCGGAAAATGGAAATAAAGCCCACTATGAAAAGTGGGCAACAGAAGTAAATGGGGTAGGAGATGCAAAGGTTTTTCCACGGGAATATGGGCCAAATACTGTAAAAGTAGTTATAATAGATTCTTCTGGAAAACCTGCTTCCCAGGAATTAGTTAAAAAGGTTCAAAACTATATTGATCCAGAAAGTTCAGGACTAGGGGAAGGAGTGGCTAACTTAGGAGCTAAATGCACTGTTAAAAGTGCAACTAAGAAGATAATTAATATATCTGTAAAACTAGAGCTAGGGGAAAATAAGACTATAGAACAGGCAAAAAAAGAGATAGGCTCACTATTAAATGACTACTTAGTAGAAGAAATAGCCTTTAAACAAAATACAGTTAGAATAACTAATATAGGGAATATAATACTATCAGCTAAAAGTGTAATAGATTATTCGGATCTTAAGTTAAATGGAGAAACTAAAAACATTGAATTAAAAGATGAAGAAGTACCGATATTGGGAGAGGTGAGCTTCAATGAATAATAAAAAAGAGTTAAAAAGCTATCTACCCCATATTTATGAAGATGTTTATGAAATGAATAGCATTATAGAAGTAGAGGGAAGTCAATTTGACAAAATAGATAAAGAAATTGGAAGAGTATTAGAACAGTTTTTTGTTGATAAGACTACCTACGAAATTGAGCATTGGGAAAATATATATGGACTAACCCCAGACCCATCTAAAACCATAGAACAGAGAAGAAGTGCTATAAAGTCTAGAATAAGGGGTAGGGGAAAACTAAATAAACAATTAATAAAAAATGTAGTTGATGCATATACCGATGGTCAAGTAGATGTCTTACTTAGAAGGGACCTACTGATTATAAGATTTAATAGTATATATGGAATCCCAGAAACCCTTGATATAGTCAAAAGAGAACTTGATAACATAAAGCCGGCCCATTTAGGAATAGAATATAGATTTGCATATCTACTTATAAAAGATGTTCATAAAAAAATGACCCTAGAGGAAATAGAAAATGTTACATTGGATAAATTTGCAGGTAAAAGTGGTATCAATAGTCAACTTGATTATTTAACAATAGGGGCTATTCATAATGTAATGACCCTGGAACAAATTGAGAAGTTAACTTTGTACGAGATTACCGGAGGTGAAATATATGGCAAGTAGAACGCCAAAACTTAAATTATTAAAAAAAGATCCCATGGCCGATAAGAATGATACATTTAACATTGAAACTATGTTAAATGATAACTGGGATATAATAGATACGGAAGTAGCAGGAAGATATACTAAAAACGAGACCAATAAAAAAATTGAAGAAACAGCAGACTCAATATATGAAGAAGTTAATAGGGTGGAACAAGGGATAAAGGCATATGCAGATAGTAATAGACCAACAAAGGTATCGGAACTTGAAAATGATGCCCATTATGAAACCATTGAGAGAACCAATGAAAAGATAAATCAAGCAGAAAGCAATGCAAGGGAATACACAAGACAATATGCAAACTCAATAAAACCAACAAAGGTATCGGAACTTGAAAATGATAAGGGTTATGAAACAGTAGAAGGGGCACAAAATAAAGTAAGCACAGCAGAACAAAGAGCAAAGGCATATGCAGATAGTAAGAGGCCCACAAAGGTATCACAACTAACAAATGATACCAATTATGAAACAGTAACAGGAGCCCAACAGGGGATTAATGCCGCTGAGCAAAGGGCAAAGGACTATGCCGATAATAAAAGGCCTATAAAGGTATCGGAATTAACCAATGATGCAGATTATGAAACGGAATCAGGAGCCCATCAAAAAGCTAAAGCAGCAGAGGAAAGGGCCAAAAATTATACAAATGTCAAAGTAGCCCATCTATTAAATTCTGCTCCAGGGACTTTAGATACCCTTAACGAATTGGCAAAGGCCCTTGGTAATGATCCTAACTTTGCAACTACGATACTAAACAAATTATCTAAAAAATCCGATGAAGGGCATAAACATACAAAGAGTGGTATCAGTAATTTTTTAGGTAGCAATAAAGAAAAGAAAATAGCCCATGGTTTAGGGAAAACTCCATCGGGGGTTTATGTAACACCTATTGAAAAGACCAATGGTTATTTAGGGGAAGTTTGGGTTAGATATGATGCCAACTATATTTATGTAGGAAATACTGGAGAATATAAAGGGAAATTTAATTGGGTTACATTAAGATAATATTTTTTAGGAGGGGTAAAAATGAAAAATACTAGATATCCAGATAGTGCTAGTTTTTTAGTTACAGAAAACTGTAACTTAGCATGTAAATATTGTTTTGAGAAACATAATAAAAAAGTGATGAGTAAAGAGGTGATCCATAGAGGGCTGGAGCTTTTATGTGATGGAGCAAAGAGACAAGGGAGAGACTCCTTTCATGCTATGATTTTTGGAGGAGAGCCATTATTACATCCCCATTTAGTAGAGGAAATACTTAAGTATGGGTTGGAACTCCAAAGAAGGAATAATATAAACTTTACAGCTAGTCTTATAACAAATGCAACAATAATGAATGATGAGATATTTAGAATATTACTTGAATATAGGGACAAGGTTGATTTAAGTACCCAACTATCAGTGGACGGTATAAAAAAGGTTCATGATATGTATAGGGTAACTAAAGATGGAAAAGGAAGTTTTCAGTTAATTGAAGATAATATAGAAAAATTCAAACAAATATATAAGAACAGATCTGGAATGTTAACGGTACACGGGGTAGTGAATAAAAAGGCACTGCCCTATTTATTTGAAAGTTATAGATACTTTAAAGAGGAATGGGGATTTAATGAAATATGGTTTATGCCCCTCCATGAAGATGATTGGACCATTGAAGATATTGATATATACAGAAAAGAGTTAAATAAGATAGCAGATTATATAATAGAAGATGCTAAAAAGGGTAAGATGAAAACATTTAAAGGATACTCTCCAATAAATAGATGTTTTGAAAAACAAAGACCTTCAGCTCCCTGTGGAGCAGGAAAGGGATTTATAAGTATTACAGCCGATGGCAGTATATATCCTTGTCATCATTTTTATTTTAATCATAAAGAACTTAAAATAGGGAATGTATGGAAAGGCATCGATGATAGTAAAAGAAGAATATATCTAGACTATGAGTCCAGTGATATGACATGTCCTAATAATTGTGATCATGTAAATTGCTATAGATGTATTGCTGTTAACTACGATGTTAATGGTAGTATATTAAGCCAAGTTAGAGGAAATTATTGTAAACTATCTCGGGTAGATAGAGAAGTACAATTAAGGGTAAAAAGAGAAATTGAAAAAATAGAAAAGAAGAATCCCAAAGAAAATAGGAAAGATCAGGGGACCTTTATTGAAAGCTGGACAGAGGATGGAATGTACTATGAAAGATATAGAAATTCCGATGGAAGCGAAAGTGTATATGATAGACAGTTAAGAAATCGAGATAAGGAAGTAAATAAAAACAGTGACGACAAAGAATGTGATCATAATAAAGGAGAATGTCAGTGTGGAAGCAAAGAAGAGGATATGGAAACATTGGCTATGGCTTTAAAAATGATAATTGAAAAGCTTAATACCTTGGAGAAAAATATACCAAAAAAGTAGGGTGATGCTATATGAGTTTAAGTTTAAAATGGTTGATGAACTATGGAAAGTCCAAGGGAGGATATGATATAACCCCTAACAATAGGCATTTAGAAGATTTAAAAATATTATTAAAGGACATGCAAAAGGTTAGAAAAGTAGGACAGTATAATGGGGAATTATCCCTAGGTGATTTATATGATGAATTCGAAAAGCTTCCCTCTTGTAGTTGTGATAGTAAACATAGTTATATCTGTAGCTGCGAAAGTAGATGCGCCTGTGATAATAACATAGGAGATTGTAATTGTGAAAGTAGATGTACTACCCATAAAGTACCGGGATGTGATTGTGATAATAGATGTGCCTGTGACTCAAATGTGGGTAATTGTAGTTGTGAGGGTAGATGTGCCTGTGATAATAATGTAGGAAATTGTAATTGTGAAAGTAGATGTACCACCCATAAAAAGACAGGATGTAGTTGTGATAATAGATGTGCCTGTAATAGAAATATAGGAAGTTGTGACTGTGAAAATAGATGCAACTGTGTAAGTGAATGTTCATGTAATAGTAGATGCTCTTGTGTTCTTGACCAGCCCATATGTGACCCCCATGCAGTATGTGATAGATATTTACCTCCTGTATGTGAGCATCATCTAAAACCTATATGTGAAGTTGATGAGAGGCGATATTATGCTGATAAGCATTAAATATAAATCCATGGGGAATAAAGGATATTATTATAAAAATCAGGAGAGGAGGCATATTATATGGCTATAATAAAGAGTCTTCAAATAGATAGGGGACCCGCTGAACCACCAATAGAAATTTGTAGTTCAGAACGTTGTGATAGGGTTATGATAGATCCCATATGTGATAGCCATGCACCAGAACCTATTTGTGAACTTCATCTATGTGATAGAGTAAACATTTGTCCATCGAATTGTAATTGTGAGTCAAACAATCCAAGATGTAAGTGTGATAATAGATGTAGTTGTAATGCTGATAATAGATGCGATTGTGAAAGTAGATGTAGTTGCCATGTTCAGAGAACATGTAGCTGTGATAATAGATGTATATGTAATGGTCAAAAAGGATGTACCTGTGACAATAGGTGCTCTTGTGATTCCAAAAGAGGATGTAGCTGTGATAGTAGATGTAATTGTAATGTAGATAGAACGTGTGAGTGTGACAATAGATGTGCATGTAATGGCCAAAAAGGATGCACCTGTGATAATAGATGTAGCTGTAATGCTAAGAGATACTTTGATTAAGGAGGGGTAGTATGGAAAGGTACGTTATACATGTGACGAAAAAATGTAATATGGACTGTTTTTACTGTTATGAGGAGGATAAAAGCAGTGGAGATAGAAGTTGGGAAGATACTAAAAATTTGATAGATGATATATTGAAATATAATAATGAGTTTGAGGTGGAATTTTTAGGTGGAGAACCTATGATGAACTTTCCTCTTATAAAAAGATGCATTAATTATTTAAAAGACAAAGGGAATGTAAAGAAATATATAATAACTACCAATGGAACTATCATTAATGAAGAGATAGTAAAGTTTCTAATGGAAAATTCCAATGTATGCTTAGGTGTAAGTCTCGATGGTAATAGGTTTATGAACAGTATGAGGGTATTTAAAGATGTAGATGGTAACAAAATAAATTCTTATGAAAAAGTGATAGAGAATTTAGAAAATCTAAAACAAAATAATCTCATTGATAGAGTGTTTATTCATATGGTGATACATCCATACAATGTGGGCTACTTAAGTGATGCAGTTGATCACTTCTATAACAAGGGTTATAAAAATATAGACATAGGAATAGTTGAAAAAACTTTAGATATAACTGAAGAGTTTGAAAGGGCATTTATCAGAGAACATGATATCCTATCTAATAGAATAAGAGTTGGTATGTACCCCGAGTTAATAGTAACCACATTAGATTATAAGCCAGACATTAGTAGCGAAAGAACATATATAAAGAATAAAGATGGAATTACAGTGGCAGAAAGCTATGGAAGGGTTAAAGACTTTACAGATAATGATAACAATGAATATGAAATACTAAAGAATGATAGTAAAATCAATAGAATAAAACAACTGAAATTAGCTGTATATAATAATCATAAAAATGTTATCCAAAGTAGGTAGAAATCTAGAGAAGTTTAGTTTTCTTTTTTATTATTAAAATATGCAGGGCCTGGGCATGCCTAGGCCTTTTTTAAATCTGTAAAATATCGGAGGTGACCTATGAATAATGAAGTTGTCAAATTAAAAATAACGGAACATGACAAAAAAATATCAGAACTGGATAGAAGAGTGGATAATAATGAAAGGGAAAATGCTGAGTTTAAAGTACAAATAGAAAATTTATGCAAAACTATCCAACAACTTACTGTCACTATGAAATGGTTTATAGGATTATTTTTAGGAGGATTTATATCCTTCTTTTTTTATGCAGTTCAAAAGGGGCTTATAGGATAGGAGGAGGGTCATGTTATTTCCAGTTAGAAAAGAAGATTTATGTAAATGTAGATATACTTCTCCCTATGGTCCAAGGTGGGGAAGGCTACATGCAGGGATAGATATAGGAATGCCAGTTGAAACACCACTTTTAGCATTGGAGAATGGAAAAGTCATATATTCCAAGCTAAACGGTGGTGGAGTCACTAGAGGATATGGTTATTATATAGTCATACAATACGATAACGGTTTATATTCCCTATACGGACATTTAAAACAGTTATCTAAATATAGACCAGGAGATAGAGTTAAGAAAGGACAAATAATAGCTTACAGTGGAAATACGGGTAATACTACAGGACCACATGTTCATGTGGAGATACATGAACATGAATTTAACTTTAGGAGTCAAGCAAGAGAAAAAGGATATGATAGTGCAGTTGATCCAGTGAAATATTATCCAGAGCTTAGACCTTACTTAAATAAAAATCTAAGTACTCTAGTCATCGCCAAAAAGGAGGAGAATATGGTGGAGTTTGAACATGGATGGCAAGAAGAATTATTAATCAAAACTATAAAGAATTTAAAAAGTAAAGGTGTATTAAATAATGCTGATATGTGGTTAGACAAAGCTAAAAATAATACTTTAACAGATTCAGAGTTAAGTTTGTTGGCTCTAGTCATGGCAGACAGGGACTAAAAAATAGGAGGTAATTTTTTATGGATAGTAAACTATTTATGGAAATAGCTTTAGGTGTTTTTACCATAGTGGGTGCTATATTTACTTATGCATTAGTGCCTTACTTAAAAGAAAAGAGAGTTTATAAGTGGGTAGTAAAAGCAGTATATGCAGCTGAGCAGATTTTTAGAGGGACTAATCTAGGGGAAAAGAAGAAACGATATGTACTAAATTTTTTAAAAGATAATGGGATAAACATAAGTGAAAGTCAGCTAAATATCCTTATAGAAGCAGCAGTTAGGCAATTAAATACATCTAAGGTAGAAGGCTAGGGAATTGATCCCTAGTCTTTTTATGTGTGCCCAGCATGGACACAGTCTATAGGGTGAAAGTCCCGAACACCGAAGGTGATATAGGTGCTAGCTGAAGACAAGGGTGTCCACCGTGAGGTGGAATCTGAAGGAAGTCGGCGGCAA
>NZ_JBAKFX010000019.1:0-63302 GCF_037577855.1 Dethiothermospora halolimnae
CGTTATATTTTAAATATCATTTGATTACTGTTTGTCAAGGGCGGCTACGGTGGACTTAGTATAATTCCACTGGTTTATCCCAGTATTATCCATAACATTAGTTTTTCATAGAACTTTTTACATTACCCAAAAGCTTAATAGCTTTTAAATTATAAATTTAAAATTACAAATAAAAAAATAATAAGTTAGGGGATTGCCAATCCCCCAACAACTAATGAAAATAACAAACAAAAAGAATGAGTTCCACCTCTACATCACCATGTTTTATTAATTACACCTAACAACAATAAATTTTACTAAAACTTTTTATAAAACTCTTCCATATTTATAGCTTTGTTGGATAGTCTTGACTCTTCTGCTGCGAAGGCCATAATATGACTCTCAACTGAAACATCGGCAGAGGTTAAAGCCTTTCCTTTTTTAGATAAAAGTAAAGAAACAAAGTCATTCATTATACCATTATCTCCTCCACCGTGGCCACCGGCTACTCTCTCAGGAGTTATTATCTTCTTTTCATTAGAACCGAAAATGTTTACTTCTATTTCATTTTTACTATCATCTCCAATAATTTCTCCCTTAGCTCCCATTATTTTAATAAATCTATGAATTCCATTTGTAAATGCACTCAGGTTAAAAGTAATATTAATTCCATCTTCAAATTCCATAATCGTCACCTGGTGATCAGGCACATTATTATCACAGTTAAATACACATCTTCCATAGGGACCTTCTTCCAAAGCTTTTGTAACTGATTCTTCTGTTTGAGCTTCAGTAATAACTGTAGTAGGCCATCCACCTATATAGTTATAGTAAAGCTTCTTTGCTGAAAAAGGACATTTTTCTTCCCCATCACAATCTAAACATCTATCTCCAGCATTTTCAAAGGCATTTTCAGGTTTAAAGTAAGATAATGTACCATATGAGGATATCTTTTTACAGCGTTTTCCTGTTAACCATAATAGTATGTCCATATCATGACAACTCTTTTGCAATATAAGAGGACTTGACTCATCAGAGTTTCTCCAGTTTCCCCTAACAAAGCTATGGGCAAAGTGATAATATCCGATATTTTCACTGTGTTCAATCGACATAACCCGTCCTATAGTTTTATCTTCTATAAGTTTTTTTATAGTACTATAAAATGGAGTATATCTAAGAACATGACATATCATAAATACTCTATTTAATTTTTTTGCAAGTCTTCCCAACTCAACACATTCTTTTGCATCATTGGACATGGGTTTTTCTAAAAGCATATGATAACCTTTTTCAAGAGCTTTTTTAGCTGGCTTATAATGGGTATTATCTGGAGTAGCAATAACTACTGCATCACAGAATCTTTCTTTGTCCAGTAACGGTTCCCATGATTTAAATGCATATTCTTCTTTTATACCATGCTTTTTCATAAACTCTTTTCTTTTAATTTCATTGGGCTCAGCTACAGCCACATATTCTATATCATTTGAATGTTTTAAAGCATAGTTCCCATATACATCCTTTCCTCTTTGACCGGCCCCTATTAAAGCAACTTTTATTTTAGCCATTTTGAATAAACCTCCCCTTTTTAATTGCAATTAATTTATATTAAATATTTCCTTATTTATAAGGATAAATAGTTACCCCTTTTACTACCCTATTTACTATACCATCGGGACTGGGATCATCAGGACTAATCCCTAATTCAATGGATTTATAAAATGAAAAAATCTGGGCTGTTAAAATATAATTAAATATTAAATATGTATCGTCTATAATCTTGATTTTATCTTCATTGATACATATAGTATAGTCCACTAAATCTTCTACTTTTTTATCTAGATAGTGGGATATAGCTACCACCTTTGTATCATTTTTTTCCTTTGACATCTCTTTAAGTAAATCTATCTCATATCCTCTTGTATATTTATCATTTGATAAATATACAACAACTAAAGTATTATCATTTAATATAGATTTAGGACCATGTCTAAAACCTAACGGAGAGTCATAACTTGTTGTGATCTTCCCTCTGGTTAATTCCACCATTTTTAAAGCTGATTCTCTAGCTAGTCCCTTAAGGGAAGATGAGCCTAAGTATACTGCTCTATTAAAATTATTTAGGGAGATTTCCTTTAATCTTTCTATTTCTTCTTTCAAAATCTTTTCTCCATTTGATACTAGATTATTTATGTGTGATTCTATACTATCTAAATTATCAGTATCAAATAATAATAAAGAAGCTAAAACCATTGTTGTAAAACTCCCTGTCATTGCAAATCCTCTATCATTAGAATCTTTAGGCATTGATATTAATAACTTTTTATCATCACTAGAAGATTTTTGAGCTAATTTCCCATTAGGATTACAGGTTACCACCACTTGATATAAATCCTTTATAAGATTTTCCGCTAAATCAACTGTCCCCACACTCTCAGGACTATTCCCAGACCTGGCATATGAGATAAGTAAAGTAGGTATATCTTTATATAAATAATTCTTAGGATTAGATACTATATCAGTTGTTGGTATAGCCTCAACTGTTTTTTCCAGCTTCTTACTTAAAAATGGTGCTACACATTCCCCAACAAAAGCAGAACTCCCAGCTCCAGTTAATATTATTCGTAGTTGTTTATTAGCCAAAACTTTATTTAAGAAACTTTTAATATTTTCTTTATTTTTATTTATTATGTCATAGGTTTCTTTCCATAACCTAGGTTGTTGAATTATCTCTTTAGCTGTTATATATCCTTTTAACTTTTCTAATTCTTCAGGTTTATATTGAAGCATTTGATTCATAATCATTTTCCCTCTTTTTCATTTAATATTTTTGTTATGTCATCATGTGGTTCGTACCAGTTTTATTAAAAATTATTTTTTTAAGACCGCCCTATACTCAAATCGATCCCCTCTTGCAACACTTATGGTATATTCTATTATTCTATTCTTTTCATAGGCTAATCTTTCAATCATTAAACTAGGGATATCTGTAGAAATATTAAGTAACTTAGCATCTTCTTCCTTTGTTTTAACTGCTTTAAAATTCTCTTCTGCCATTGTTAATACAGTATTAAATCTCTTATTAAAAATATCATACATAGGTTCATTCTCTAAGTGTTCTTTAGTTATCCCAGGGAATCTATCGTAGGGTACATAACTTGTTTCTATCATCATCGGTTCCTCATCTGCAAGCCTGATCCTTGTAAATTTATATACTAAGTCTTTAATTTTTCCATTTATTTTTTTTGCAATTTGTTCATTACACTGAATAATATCAAAATCTACTACCTTTGAAGTAGGCTTTTTCCCCAGTTTTTTCATTTCTTCTGTAAAGCTATATATTTTTAATAAGTCTTGGTTAAATCTCTTTGGAGAAACAAATGTACCTTTACCATGTTCCTTATATATGTATCCTTCCTTTTCTAACTCCTGTATTCCTTGGCGTACTGTTGCCCTTGATATACCATATCTTTCACACAATTCCCTCTCTGATGGCAGTTTATCATCTTCCTTAAATTTACCGATTTCTATTCCTTCAATTATTATATCCATTAATTGATAATATAAAGGTATTCTGCTTTTTTTGTTTATAGTCGTCATACTGTTTCTCCCCATATTAAATATTATTTTACGTAACCGTGGTACGTACCAGTTATATGTTTATCTTATTATACATAGATAGTTATGTCAATAGAATTAATCTTTTACCTTTCATATTTAAACCAAGAATATAATCTATAAAATATGCCTATACCTCCTATTATCAATAGAATAATGCCCAAAAGTAATGGTGGATCACTAAAGAATATTAAAGCAAT
The DNA here is from genome assembly GCF_037577855.1 of Dethiothermospora halolimnae. Taxonomy (NCBI): domain Bacteria; kingdom Bacillati; phylum Bacillota; class Tissierellia; order Tissierellales; family Thermohalobacteraceae; genus Dethiothermospora; species Dethiothermospora halolimnae. The sequence goes on from NZ_JBAKFX010000019.1 coordinate 3,795, forward strand.
AATAAAAATATTACCTACTACCACATGCAATGTTGCTATATTTGTGTTCAATGGTTCACTTAAGAAAAATTTATTTTGTGTTTTTAGCTCCTTAGCATAACAATCATCATGATAAGTTACAACCTTTAACAAATCCGTAGTTACAACAAAACTCTCTTTAGGATTTATTTCCCCGTAACACCTGTTACAATGGATTTCTTTTTCCATTTTATTCACCTTCTTTAGTCTAATTATATACCATAATAATACAATAGTCAGCCCCTAGGGCTGACTATAATTCTATGAAAGTATCTGCTGTGTACTTTGTATTAACGATGATGTTAAAAAATATATTCCCAATGCAGCTGGGGTTTTAGCTACCAATAAAATAGACATTACCACAGGTATTATAATAGTCTGTTTTGTTAATTTAGGCACCCCACTACTCTTTATAATATTTAGACTACTTAGTATTCCCGGCATTAATTGTATCACCACATATATAATAGGTAATATAAAATATGGATCTGGCAAAGATAATGAAGTCAACCATGGAAATATAACAGTTGAAACATCGGTTATATTATTTTTAAATAGTTTATACATTACCATAAACATTGGCATTTGAAGTATAATCATAAAACATCCCATCATTGACTTTGGATTATCTTTATATAACTTTTGTAGCTCTTGGTTCATTCTATTTTCATCATTTTTATATTTGTCTTTTATTTTGTTAGTCTTAATACTTAAATCCTGCATTAATTCCATTGATTTTTTCTGCTTAATTCTCATAGGTAATAAAATCAAATTAAATAAAATAGTTATTAATATAATTGTTAATCCATAATCATTTGTTATATTATTTACATTATTAAATAAAGCTTGTAACATGTCCATCACAATAAAACATCTCCTTCTAATATTGGTTTAATATTTAAATATTAAACCAATATTAGAATTCCACCGTAAATATCCATATTCGAGTTTTATTATATGTATCATAATGTATAACATATAGATTATTTAAATCCATATATTTTGCATAGTTTATTTTTTTCTTGAAAATATCTATTTTATCGAAAAAAAAGTCTTTATTATCAAAATTGTTTAAAAGGGTAAAAATAGTAAAGAATAATATTAAGATGGAAGATATAAATAGTAATATATCTAGATCAAAAAACATTTAGTCACACCCTTTTTAGTTTAATTATTAACAGTAATTTTATATTAATATATGATAAAAGTCAACAAAGCATTAATAAGTTATAATATATCAATATTATCTTAAACTGTTTATAAAGATATCTAAATACTTTTCACTTTTCTCGTTAATATCGTAGGCTCCATCTTTCATATACCAATCTTGTATAAGTCCCCGTGAAAATACTATTATATAATTACATAAGTCCTTAGATGATATATCTTGTCTTAATATTTTCTCCCGTTGGCCTTCTTTTATAACATCTATTAGAATCTGGTAAAAGGGTCTATCTTCTAAAGTAATGAATTGATTTAATATATTTGTTTGACCTTTAAATATTTCCTTTACTATATCTACTCCAATACCTTCAGCACAATATACGTGATGTTTTATAAACAGTTTTATTTTATCTAATATACTTTTATTTTCCAGTTCATCTAAAACCCTAACTTGATAGTAATCATCAACATCTTTGTAAAGCTGTATAAGTATTTCCTCCTTTGTATTATAATGATGATAGAAGGCTCCCTTTGTAACTCCTGCCCCTTTACATATTTCATTTATTGAAACTCTATTATATCCTTTTTCTTTTATAAGTCCTATAGCTATGTCAAATAGCTTTTCCTTAGTTTTTTTTGCTTTAAGTTCTCTACTTGTATACTTTGCATTTTTCATAAAAACCTCCTGTAAAACTTTGTATATTATATATAATAACATAATTAAGGGTCTGGATACATCCAGACCCTTAATTATTATAAAAAATCTCTTTTTTAATATTATATCATCATAGCTGCATTAAATCCTTCAAATACTGCTTCTGATACTTTCCTTGCTTTTTTAGCATCTCCAACACTATAGACTTGCTTACCATTATTTTTAAGTTTTTTAATAATATCATTATCTAATATGGCATTTCTACCAACGGCATTTACTATAGTATCTGCCTTAGTTTTTACTTTTTGTCCCATTTCATTGACAGTAATAACATGATCTTTATGAATCTCTATTACAGGAACACCAAGATTTACAGAAACTCCATATTGATCAAACAATCCATAGGGTCTTAATAATGATAAACCTGCTAATCCTAAGTCAGGCTGTTTTGATATATCAAATATTGTAACCTTTTTACCCTGCTTTGCCAAATGGAGAGCAGTTTCAGCTCCTACAAATCCTCCACCTACCATGACAACTTCATCTCCTACATTGCATTTTCCTAAAAGTACATCATCAGACATTTCTGCATTTTCAATACCTTCTATAGGAGGAGTTGACTCTTCTGAACCGGTGGCCATTATTACAGCATCAGGATCCATTTTATCTATCAATTCCATATCAGCAGTTGTATTAAACTTTATATCTATATCCAAATCTTTAACTTGCTTTTCATACCATTTTATCAAATCTCCATACCTACTTTTGAAACTAGGTACCGCTGCTATCTCTAAAATACCACCAAGTCTATCGTTTTTTTCAACTAATGTTACATTGTGTCCCCTAAGGGCAGCTGTTTTTGCACTTTCTAAACCAGCTATTCCCCCACCTACAACTAAAACCTCTTTTTTATTTCTAGCCTCTGGTATATCGTCCTCATTTAAGTACTTCCATTCAATACCACTTACAGGATTTACAGCACACCTTAAGCACCTCATATATAATATTCTTCTACCACATTCAACACATTTAACACATGGTTTTATATCCTCTAATTTATTTTCTGTTATTTTTTTTACAAAATTAGGTTCTGCTATAAGCTGTCTACCTATAAATACCATATCAACTATACCATCTTCTAATGCTTTTTCTGCTGCCTCTGGAGTGTTTATACCCCCTCCACTTATAACAGGTACATTTACTGTATTTTTTATTTCCTTTGCTAGATCGAAGAAAACCCCTTCATTCCCATCTAATATGTATGCTGAAGGCACATAAAGATGGATTACATCATCGGTTCCCCCTGTTACATCAAAGGCATCTACTCCAGCCTTTTCTAATCTTAGAGCAGTTTCTTTAGCTTCTTCTAAAGTTATACCACCCTCTATTAACTTATCACCTAAAGACTCATCGGCACATAGTCTATATATAACTGGATAATCTTTACCACATTTTTTCTTTATCGATTTTATTATTTCCTCTGGAAATAAGTTTCTATCTATACCATAGTTATCTATTCTTTTATTAGAATTTGATGATAAGAATTGCATAATTAAATATCCATGGGTTCCATGAACTTGAACCATATCAAAACCTGCCATCTTTGCCCTTCTAGCAGCTTCTGCAAAATCTTCAACATATTCAGTAACTTCTTCCGTTGTTAAGGCCCTAGGAGTTTTTGCAGTTGATATAGGCTTTCCATCTATTCTACCTATTTCACTGGGTCCAACCGATTGTTCTACCCAAGCCTGTACCCCTGAGTGAATAAGTTGAAGTACTGCAATGGAACCGTTATCCTTTATACCATCTGCAAGTCTAGATAAACCGGGTATAAATTTATCATCACTTATATTTATTGAATCGGGAATCTGTAATCCAGTTTCGTTTACATAAGCTCCTTCAACAACTATCATACCAGTGCCACCCTTAGCTCTAGCTTCATAATACTCTATACACTGATCAGTTATTTCTCCATTATGTCCAGCATAAAGAGTAGTCATTGGAGCCATAGCTACCCTATTACCTACTTCCCTATTACCTATTTTAATTGGTTCTAAAATTTTATTAAACTTACTAGTCATATTACTTCCCCCTTAACAAGTTTTAACATACCGTAGTATGTTAATAATAATTTAACATACTACGGTATGTTTGTCAATATATTAACGATATTACTTTAACAACTTTGCAGTTTTAAATAAAAAAACTGAAGGATCATTTAGATCCTTCAGTCATTATACCTTGCAATTATCTTTAGATAAAGTAAGCCAAAACGGTCAATCCTGTAATATATATCTATACTAGTTTTAAATTTTCGTTTCCCTTTAACTTTGCTATCATATTACTAATTAATTTAACCTCTTCTTCTATATCATTTACACTTACCACTTCCGATGGTGAATGCATATATCTTAATGGCAATGAAACTAAAGCTACAGGAACTCCTTTTCCAGTTAATCTTATTTTATCTGCATCGGTACCTGTTCTCCCTGGAGTTAATTCATACTGAATATTTATATCATTAGCTTCAGCAGTACTTTCTAAAAGCCCATTAATCTTTTTATTTATAGGAGCACCCTTTGATAAAACTGGACCATTACCTAATTTTACATCTCCATGTTTCTTTTTATCTAAATTTGGATAATCAGTTCCAAAGGTAACATCACAGGCTATTGCCATATTTGGAGTTATGCCACTTCCTGCAAAGTATGCTCCCCCCATATTGGTTTCTTCATTAACTGTACTTACTGCATACACTCCAACTTTACAGTCCATATTTTTCAATTCTTTTATAACCTCTGCTACTATAAAAGCTCCCGTTCTATTATCTAAACCTCTAGCTGTCATAAGATTATTTTCTAGATAATTATAATCAAAATCGTATATTATATAATCACCTATATTTATTTTTGCTTCAGCCTTTTCCTTATTTTCAAAGCCACAGTCAATATATATATCTTCTATTTTAACTTCTCCCTTTGAACCACCATGATGTTCTGCATTTACTCCTACAACACCATTTACTATTCCATCTTTTGTTAATACCCTAACCCTACTTCCAAGGGCCAATTTAGGATTTATCCCGCCTGCTTTTACTACACTTAAAAAACCATTATCGTCTATGTAATTAACCATAAAAGCTATCTCATCACAATGACCTGCTATCATAACTTTAAACTCTGCATCTGGATTAATAACTGCTATTGCATTTCCTGAAAAGTCTGTCATAGTCTCATCAGCATATTCCTTTACATAATCTAACCATTTTCTCTGTATACTTTCTTCTCCACCGGATGGTGATGGTGTAGATAATAACTCTTCTAAAAACTTCTTTGATTCTATTTTCATAGTTTACACCCCTTTTAAAGTTTAAATTCCTTATATACTATCTTATCATTATATAGACAGAATTTCATTATAATAAAATACTTTAATATTTTTCAGGAATTGAAACAATAAAGTTATTACCATTTTCATCAACAACTAACTTTAAATCACCTCCATATTTATCCACCAATCTTTTAATAATAAATAGACCCAAACCATTACCATTGTCTCCTTTAGTACTAAATCCTTTATTAAATATTTTTTCCCTTATATCCTCAGGTATAATAGGTACATTATTAGTTATTTTAAAAATATAGTACCCTAACTCATAGCTAATCTCTATCTTTAATATTTTCATATCACTATCAGAATTAGTCAATGCATACATAGCATTTTTTATAAGATTAGTTATTATCTTTATAAGATCATATAAATCAATTGGTAATTCTTCTGTTATTTCTATAGTATCTAATTCAACTTCAATATTTTGTTTTTTAGCCTCATTAATTGCAGTACTAATAGTAGCTTCCAATTCCGGTATACCTATTTCATAATTATTATGGATAGCTCTTCCCTCATTGGCTATATTTTTTAAATACTCCATTGCCCTTTCTGAATGTCCCATTTCTAGTAATGCTTGTATAATCTGAAGATGATTCATAAAATCATGTTTATAAATACGAAGCTTTTGATTTAAATTTTCACTGACATTTAATCTATAATTAACCATTTCTTTTTCAGTAACTAATCGGGATAATACTAACACTTCTAAAGTAATAATAATAGCTACAATTACACTAATAATTCCCACTATTTTGAAACTTCCTTTTATTCCTTCTTTAGTGGGTTCTATAAGGCTATCTATTGGAACTAAACTGACTATATTCCATTCCGGGGACTTCATATCGCTTACTCCCAATAAATAATCAGTGCCTTTAATATTTACTTCTTTTACAAAAAGCTCTAGATTATCTCTATTATGTATTGTTATAAAGTTTGACTTTAGTTTTATATATGGTTTAGATATAATAGGCTTAAAAAATTCATTATATATAGATATATCATTATCATCAGTTAAGGCGATGGTACTATATAAACTGATTAGTTCCTCCTTATCTATATCAACAAATATAAATCCAACCACCCCATTGTCAACATCATTTCCCGTCCCCATTAATTTCCCTTCATCGGAGTCCTTTGGAGTAATATGATGTATTTTTTGTACAAGTAAAACTTTATCATCTTGTTTTCCACCTTTAGATAATCTATCTATATTAATGTCTATCCACAACTGTTCCTTGTTATTAATAAGTATTTCATTATACAACTTATCTATAAAAAATTTATCACCATCTATATTTAGTTTGTTTTTAGCAGAAAGCACTTTTCCATCTATGGTTATACATGTTGCATCGTTTATATACTCATTACTATCCACAATCTTTCTAATCTTACTTTTTATATAGGCATCTATTCTCTTCTTATATATAGAAGTATCGTATTTAGCTATAGAAGCCCCGATGGCTAAGTTAGTTGCAAAGCCGTTAACTTCACCGGCAACTTTATTAAGTTCCGATTCTAAAACTTCTCTAGTTTTTATTAGTACTTTTTTAGAAACTTCTATTTTGTCCTTTTTAACCGCATTTATAGTGCCTTCATATATAAAATAAATATTTATTATTATAGGAAAATATATTAATATAAGAAAAAATAAAATAAGCCTAGTTCTTAATCCTCTATTTTTTAAAATATTATTCAAAAATTTCTTCAATCTATCACCCCTAGATAAAAGTATAGACATTTTATACTACTAACTTTCTTACTTGTTACATATTATAATCTTTCTTAATTTATATATGCAATTTCTGTAAATACAAATTTCCTATACATTATATCATATTTCGACAATTCATAATACAGTATATATTTTATAATAATTCCATGTTAGTTAGAATATATACTGTATATTTTGCAACAAATCATCTCATATTTTCATCTATAAACATATTATACCACGACATCTATTATAGTTATCTGTTTTCACGATTATATATTTTTTGATTGTCATTTAATATTATGAAGCTTAGTATTTAAATTTCAGTTGTTAATATTTTGTCTCATTTATTATCACAATAGTTATTACTATTTAAATAATACTCAAATAAAATTTTAGCTTTATTATTGTATTTTAGTCTATTTCATTGGTAATAAGTATAATAACTTATATTAAACCTCTGTAATTTTTCTGATTTTACAAAAAACCCTGAAAATTACTACTTATCATTAAATCATTGATTTTTTTTCTGTATTATGTGAAAATCTATATCGTACTAATTTTAAAGTGAAATAATTTAAAGGAGGAAAACGATGTCAGGAAAACAAAATAACTCAAATAAGTTAACATTAATATCTTTAGTGTTAATGATCTTTACATCAGTATTTGGCTTTGCAAATATGCCTAGATCTTTTTACTTAATGGGATATGGAGCAATTCCTTGGTTTATTCTATCTGCATTAACATTCTTTGTTCCCTTTGCCTTTATGATGTCAGAGTATGGTGCAGCTTTTAAAAGTGAAAAGGGTGGAATTTATTCATGGATGGCAAAATCCGTTAATCCTAAATATGCCTTTGTTGGAACTTTCATGTGGTATGCTTCATATATAATATGGATGGTTAATGTGGGCTCTGGAATATGGGTTGTTGTTTCAAATGCAATATTTGGAAAAGACACAACGGCCTCTTGGTCACTATTTGGGCTAAATTCAACCCAAACATTAGGTATACTAGCTATCGCTTGGATAATCTTAGTAACTTTTGTGTCAACTAAAGGTTTAGATAAGATTAAAAAGATAACATCTGTGGGAGGAACTGCAGTTGCATTATTAAACGTAGTATTACTAGTGGGAGCTATCGCTGTACTAATAGGTAATGGTGGAGATATTGCCCAACCTATTGATTCAGCTAAAGTATTTGTAAAGTCTCCTAACCCATCCTATTTAACTCCAATATCAGTACTATCATTTATAGTTTTTGCTATATTTGCCTATGGTGGTATTGAGGTTACAGGTGGTTTAGTTGACCAAACTGAAAATGCCGATGTTACATTCCCTAAAGGGGTAACAATATCAGCAATTGTTATAGCTGTTGGATATGCAATAGGAATATTCCTTTGTGGTATATTCGTTAATTGGGGAGACTCTCTATCGGGAGAAGGAGTTCATATGGCCAACGTTGCCTATGTAATGATGAATAACCTAGGATTCGAATTGGGACAAGCTTTTGGATTAAGTGAAGCCATCTCAATTACTATGGGAGATTGGATAGCTAGATATGTTGGTATATCAATGTTTTTAGCACTATCTGGAGCCTTCTTTACACTAACTTATTCTCCTCTAAAACAGGTTATAACAGGTACTCCCAAGGAATTATGGCCTAGGAGTATTGCTAAACTTAAAGATGGAATGCCTATAAATGCTATGTGGATTCAATGTACTATCGTTGTAATTATGATCGGTCTTGTATCCTTTGGTGGAGATGCGGCTTCTAAGTTCTTTAATAAATTAGTCTTAATGACTAATGTTGCCATGACACTTCCATATATGTTTATATCAGGAGCTTTTTATTCTTTTAAGAAAAAACAAGAAATTAAGAAACCATTTGAAATATATAAGTCTAAGAAAGGCGCATTAATTGCTACTATAGTAGTTACTTTTGTTGTAGGCTTTGCTGATTTCTTTACAATAATAGAGCCTATGATGAATGGAAGAATTGGTGACACTATATGGAGTATCGCAGGTCCTGCAATTTTTACAGGAATAGCACTAATTATGTATAATAATTATGAAAAGAAAGAGACAAGAAAAAATATAAAACAGGATAAAGTGGCATAGAAAATGTTATAACTCCATTTTGGTTAAAGATATTTGAAAAATAAACTGGGATGACCTAAAGGTCATCCCAGTTTATTTTTTTTTATTATATATCACTCACATTAATAGACATTATGAATAGTATGTACTAGGAAATAGACATCAGGCAAATAACATCTAAAAAAAACAAAACGAGGTGTTTTTATGGCAAAAGTAGAAAATGCAAAGGTTAGTGATGTAGAAGTTTCCGTAACACAAAATGATAATATTGAAACCAGTTGCTGTGGCACAAATGATGTATCAATAAGACAGGGATGTGTTGATGTTAGGGGTAGAAATGTTGAAACTTGTATAAACACACCCGTTAGCCTAGATCCAATTACAACCGGTGCTGTAATAAAGACTCCTGTAGTATTAGCTGAACTCACTGTGCAGTTTAATGTAACATCTAATATTGAATTACCACAAAATGCATTGGAAATTAAAAATATTAAGAAAAAAGTTAAGGTAACCCAATGTATGCTTATCCAAGATACAAATATTCTCTTTATTAGAGGATTTGTTCGTAAAAATATAGATTATTCAACAAGAACATGTGCAAATGAAGAAGGTATATGCGGAAACCTACGCCACTGTACAGTGGATGTACCATTTGAATGTACAACACCAGTTACCTTTAACGGAACAACACCAGCTCCATTTATCCCTACTACTAACCAAGAGTATGAATATTTCAGAACACAAGAATTACCAAATGGTTTTGCTGAAAAAGATAAATTATTATCTGGCGACTTATCTGAATATAATCAAATATCAACTGAATTCTTCAATGAGCTTCCTTACTGTGAACTAATAAGTAGTAGAATAGTTGAATTTGATGAATATATAGACCGTCAAGAGCCAATAGGAACCGCTCCATTTGAAGAAAGAGTATTTAATAACATTGAGCAAAAAATGGTTGTATTCTTAACACTAAAACTATTGCAAAAAAGACAAGTAGCTGTTGATCCCAATGGTGATTTAGCTTAGATTATACCTTTGAGTATCTAGATTTATCTAGATACTCTTTTTTTATTTATATTCTTAAAAAAATTATTTTTCAATACTATATTATGTAACTATATAATATTTGTTAATAATTTTTATAAAAATATTCCTCCAATGTTATATTGTTATCTTTTATTTCTGTTGAAACTTCTTTTCCAATATATCTTATATGCCAAGGTTCATATTTATAGCCGGTAATATCTTCTTTGCCCTCGGGATAACGTATTATAAATCCATGTTTATGGGCATTTTCCCTAAGCCATTTACCTTCCCTAGTTTCACCAAAATATTGGCTTAATCCATAACCTACGGAATTGCTGGTTACATCCATAGCAAGACCTGTTTGATGTTCACTTTCCCCTGGTTTTGCACTAAATTCATTTGCCTTTTTCATACCTTCTCTCATAACCTTTGATGTAAATATATATTTTTGTCGATTATATGATCTATATCCAGATAATCCGTATAGGTTTATATTCTCTTTTTTTCCAGCCCTAAATAGATTCTCAAGAGCTATAGCTGCATCTTTTCTCATTAATTTTTTTTCATGAAATTCTTTAAATGTAAAGTCTATATTGGGAACTACTAAGTTTTCAGGCTTATAATTAGAAGGTAAGCTATTATCCTTATTAATAAGCACTTTTATATCAGATGGATTATCAACTATTATATGGTCTGTTAATATGGCCCTTTTTAAATACTCCATTGTTCTTGGTCCATATATGCCATCATTAATCAATCCATCATATTGGGTTTGAAAATCTAAAATTACAGTTTTAGTTTTTTCATTGTAATCACCATCTTCATTTAAGGAATACCCTAAAACATTTAATGCATTTTGTATTCTTTTTACATGCTCTCCATTACTATTTATATTATAAATACCATGAGGCAGCTGTTCTATCGTATTTATAGTATTATTCTGGGGAATATATATTTTCTGTCCAATATAAATAATGTCATTATTTAACTTATTATATAATTTAAGTTGTTTTATTGTAATATTATACTTATATGCTATTTTGTATAACGCATCTCCCTTTCTCACAATATAAGAATTATCTCTAGGAATTTGTAATCTTTGTCCCACATATATTAAATCATTACTTAATTTATTTACATCTTTTAATTTATATACTGTAGTATTAAAATGGTTAGCTATCTTATATAATGTATCCCCACTTTCTACAGTATATATCCCCTCTCTACTATTATAGGAACCACTAACCGTCGATTGCGCTTTTACTACACTTGAGCTAAAGGGTAATGAAGCTATAAGAATGGAACCAACCATTATATTGATCCCCTTTATTTTTAAATTAGGAAAATTTTTTGTTATATACTTTTTAATTTGTTCCTTTATATTCTGCTTGTAGTTTCCATCAGTAAATTCATTGGAAAATTCAGTTAACCCCTTATCTAAATACAAAATAAGTCTATATCCATCATCCTCTTTTAATAGCTTATGGTCAATAACCCAGTCCATTTTTATCACCTTTTCTCTATATTCTACTGGAGAACGAATTCCCCTCTATATAATCAATGGTTAGATAGATATCTATCTAACCATAATATACATTAAAATTTTCTTTATTGTTGCTTATATTGTGGCTCTTGACTTTGAATATATTGATTTCTTTTCTCTAAAGTTTTAAGGGCAGTATCAAGATCTTGAGCTATTTGTTGGTATTGTTGTTTAGCCTGCTTATCTTGAGTCTCTAGTGCGAATGTCTTCATAGTTGAAGCAGCACTTTGAATTCCTGCAATAGCCTGTTGCATTTGAGTACCTACTGTCATTATATCTCACCTCCCTTCAAATCTACCCCTTTGATTTAAATAATAGAGCCCCAAAAAAACCAAAGATAATAGCAGAAGAAATACCTGCACTGGTAACTTCAAAAATTCCTGTAAGTACCCCCACTAATCCATTGGTTTCTGCCTCTGCAAGGGCACCTTTTACTAAAGAATTACCAAAGCTTACTATTGGTACACTGGCTCCTGCCCCTGCAAATTTTATAAGGGGATCATATAACCCAAGACCTCCTAATATAGTACCCACTACAACTAAAGTACTTGTGGTATGGGCAGGAGTAAGTTTAAAAACATCCATCATTATTTGTGCCACTACACATATACTTCCCCCTACAATAAATGCCCATATAAACTTTTCCATAACTTATCTACACCTCTTCTTCCATCTCTATTGACACTGCATGGGCTATACATGGAATACTTTCTTTTTGTTGGTAGGATAATGGAGATAACAATGCCCCTGTCGCTACTACTAGTATCCTTTTTAATTCTCCCTTTTTCATACGATTAATAAAATGTCCATAGGTAACGGTTGCGGAACATCCACAACCACTTCCCCCTGCTATTACAGGTTGATCATCTTTGTATATTAATATCCCACAGTCAGTAAAAATTTTTTCTGGAATTTTTAAGCCATGATCAATTAATAAATCACCGGCTATTTTGTGCCCTATTTTACCAAGGTCTCCAGTTGCTATAACATCATAATAAGAAGGTTTAATATTTAAATCTCTAAAGTGGGCTTCTATAGTATCCACAGCAGCTGGAGCCATTGCTGATCCCATATTAAAGGGGTCTGATATTCCCATATCAACAACCCTTCCAATAGTAGCAGAAGTTATTTTAGGTCCTTCACCCCTATTTGACAATAATGCAGCTCCAGCCCCAGTTACTGTCCATTGAGCCGTGGGTGGCTTTTGAGAACCATATTCTGTTGGATATCTAAATTGTTTTTCCACCGACGCATTATGACTTGATGCCCCTGCCAAAACATACTGGGCTGATTTACTATCTATTAATAGGCTTCCTAAAGCTAATCCTTCCATAGAACTAGAACATGCACCGAAAATACCAAGATAAGGTGTACCAAGAGTTCTAGCTGTAAAGCTACTGGATATAATCTGGTTCATTAAATCTCCACTTAAAAAAAATTGTATATCTTCCTTCTTCATATTTGCCTTTTCTATAGCTGTTTCACATGCCTCTTCTAGAAGTTTCTTTTCTGCTTTTTCAAAACTATCCTGACCTAGCCATATATCCCCATGTAATAAATCAAAGTCATTTGATAAAGCTCCCTTGGCTTCAAAGGGACCTCCAACAGCAGCGGAAGATAACACTACAGGTTTAGATTCAAATACCCATGTCTGGTTTCCTTTAAGCATTTATATACCACCTAACCCATCTATAACTATTTTTATTATGGCAACCACAAATGCCGAAAAAACTCCAAAAGCCAATACAGAACCTGCAAGTTTAAACATATTTCCTCCCACACCTAACACAAATCCTTCACTTCTATGTTCAATGGATGCAGAAGCTATTGTATTTGCAAACCCTGTAACTGGTATAATAGTACCAGCTCCAGCCCATTGGGCCATATGGTCATATACTCCAAACCCAGTTAATAATACAGTAACTATAATTAACACAGCAACTGTAGGGTTTCCTGCAGTAACCTCTGTAAAATCAAAATATTTAATAAATAACATCTGAATTCCCTGTCCTAATGTACAAATAAATCCACCTACTAAAAATGCCTTTAAACAGTTCTTAAAATAAGACGGCTTAGGCTCCCTCTCTTTAGCAAAGTTTTGATATTTTAATTGAGTAGGTGTTAACTTTTTATTTTTTTTACTAGACATTTTATCACCTTCTACTTTAATAAATATGGCTTTAATTTATTCATTAGTCTCTGTAATTTATCTGCATCCCTTTCATACATATCTTTAGCTTTATCATTTTTAGTCTCTAGAGCATATGTAACTAAATCAGCTTGACACTTTTCAAGGTTTGCATAAACTTGTTCTTTTAATTTAGCTTGGGGTAATTGTATTGAATCGTCAAAAAGATCTATATATAAATCCCCAGAGGAGTCCACCTGACCTATAAAAACATTATCCAAAGAAACTCCCATTCCATTAAGCTGAGTTATTAACCAATTTCTATTCAAGCCAACATTTGTTAATGACTTATCCATTATGTTACCATCTAAAATCACAGTTTGAGATTCAGATTGAGGAGCTACTTTTTCACCTAAGTCATGGGGAGTTACTGGCTTTTTATCTGGTTTTAGTAATACATTCATTTCCCCTGTAGATTCTAATACTGCAAATTCTACATCCGATACATTAAATGCATTTTTAGATCTCAATTCCCTTAAAAGATCTTCTCCTGTAAATCTTACATCCTTCAAGTTTTCCTCCATCACTTTTCCTTGTTTTATTAAAATAGTTTCCTTTCCATATATAAGATCATGGAACATTTTACTCTTTAAAGATAAGTACTCTAGCAGTAACGAAAATAGGAACCACACACCTAGGGCAATAAATCCTATATATATATTGGTAACAACATTAACAGATATTAAAGCTGATATTATTGCAATAATAGAATAACTGGTAAAATGGAAAGGAGTCCCTTTAGTTATCTGTTTCTTTCCCATTATCCGTACCATTACAAACACCAAAACAAATAATGCTAATGATCTTAATAATATTTCAATCCAAAGTTTCATCTTTTATCACCTTAATAGCCTTTATATTGGGGTTCTTCAAATTCTAATTTTTTAATTCTATTTTCTAAGTCTTCTATAATGAATTTTGTGACCTCTATTGATTCTTTGTATATTTTCCTTTCTTCTTTACTCTGGCTTTGAGTTGAATACATTCTTAAAGTTTCTTGGACTCCCTTTAAGCTAGCTAGTGTGTTTTTCACTTGAGAGGATACAGTCATATTTTCATCTCCTTTAATATGTCTCTACTGTATATTGTTATTATTATTCACAGAAAATATTGATTGATAAAAATTGATTACAACCCATATTTTTACACATAGTTTCACTCTAGACTTTAAGAATATAGGCTCCACTAAATGTAAATACTAAAATAGTATGTCATTAAACAGTATATTCCTGGAGGTTTTTATGTCTAAAAAAGCAAAAATTTTATTATTGATAAGTGGATTATTTACCCTTTCCATCGCTTTGTCCAATGTTTTTGTGAATGTATTTCTTTGGAAGAGAACTCAAGATTTTATTATGATTGGAAAATATAATTTAATGCATTATATTTTTATACCCCTAACTTTTATCTTTGCTGGATGGTTATCCAAGAAAAAAAATGGTATATGGCCTTTAAGAATAGGAATAATCTTTTTCTTATTCTTTTTTATTTTTATTTTATTATTAAAGGATAAAGTTACAAACTATATATATTTTCTCGGAATTCTTTTTGGTATTGCATCGGGATTCTACTGGCTTTCATTTAATGTACTTAGTTTTGACTTTACCTCTATTCATAATAGAGATACATTTAATGGTCTATACGGATTTACAGCAGGGATTTCTAATGCAATAGGCCCCCTTGCAGCGGCATATATAATTGAGCATAATAAAAACACTACCGGTTATACAACAGTGTTCGTTATCTCTTTAATTCTATTTATTGTTTTAATATTAATAAGCCTATTACTTAAATCAAAGCACTATGGTGAAACACTATATTTTAAAAAAATATTTATTCAACATAATAACCAGTGGAAAAAATTAAGAAAGGCAAAGGTAGCATGGGGGCTTAGGGATGTTGTGATATTATTCTTAATTAGTATATTAATATATCAATCTACTAAAAGTGAATTGTCCCTAGGAAAACTAACGTTTTTTTCATATATTATATCCTCTGTGGCATATATTACACAACAGAAAATTATTAAACCCCCAAAAAGAAAATTATCACTATATCTGGGGGCATCTTTTATGTTTATAGCTGTTATCAGCTTAATTATAAAGATAGACTATTGGCCCCTAGTTATATATGTAATATTAGATGCTTTATTTGCTCCTTTTTTTATAGTACCTATGTCTTCAGCCACTTTTAATCTATTAAGTGAGAGTCATGAAGAAAACATGAGAATAGAATATATAATTAGTAATGAATTTAGTTTAAATACAGGAAGAATTATTAGTATCACTATATTATTATTGGCATTATCATTTGTGGAAAATAGCAATATATTAAATTACTTTATACTTTTTATAGGAAGCTCCCAGTTTATTTCTCTGTACTTTTTAAAGAAATTAAATATATGGAAACATTAGAAAAAAGGCGCCTCTGGCGCTTCTTTGTTCTGTACAAGGTGCAAGGTACAGAGAACAAGGATTCAAAATAATTCTATAATTAAATCATTGTTATAAAACTATATCCTAATTTTAATCCATAATAAATTATTATAACTCCACAAACCACATTAATTACCTTTAGTATTTTAGTATTAAAAAAGTTTTTAAACATAGTCACTATTGTGGTAATACCGATAAACCATGAGAATGATGCCAATGCTACACCTATAATAAAAAGTTTAGCATTTGATGAAGAAAGGGATGCTCTAAAACCCCCTAATAATAGGGAACCATCTATTAATGCCTGGGGATTTAACCATGTTATAGCAAAACAAGTAAAGGCTACCCCTTTTAAAGATTTGTTAACATCCACATCTTTTTTTAAATCTACCTTACTGGTTATCAATTGTATTCCAATATAAATTACAACTATACTTCCTACTAATAATATAACCGATTCTAACATTCTAAATTTTTCTAATATTATTCCAACACCAAAAAAGCAAGCTAAAGCTAATGATATATCAAAAAAAATAGTTATTAAAGCCACTTGATAGGCTCTAGCTTTACCTCTACTTACTCCAGTATTTATTACATACATATTTTGCATACCAATTGGAGCCACATAGGCAAGTCCCAACATAAAACCTTGAAATAAATAATTAAACATTTAATATCCCCCTTATAACTTACTAAATAACCTAATTCTATATATTATATTATCATAAAGTTAAAAGAAACATAACTTTATAGAGTTAAACTCTTTATACTTATACCATAATTCTTTTCTTCTTTATCAATGATACTAATAGTACCAAAATAGGTATAACTATCTGAAAGGGTATTGAATAATATGGGTATATCTCCTTAGCGGTTTTAAACATTTCTGGGACACTATCATAAATCCACATAGTTAGAGAAGTAATAAAAGCACATAACACAAAAATAAATGGTTTATAGTCTTCTAAGCTAAAAACTTGCTCTATTCCCTTTAAAGCTCCATAAATACATGGAATCACCATGGCTCCCCCTGATATTAATAGGTTTGTAGATAATATAGGTTCCAGTGCCACGTTTGGAATTAGACTTCCAACTATATGGGTGGGAAAAGTTGTTCTAAATAATAGATCTGGACCTAAAACCAATATTTCCCTTAAAATAGTACTAAGCAAAAAGGCACCTCCAAAAAACACTGAAAAAAAAGTAGCTTTTGCAAGCTTATCTCTTCTATGTACTGCTGGAAATATCATTGAAAATACTATTAACTCTCCAAAGGGAAAAGTCATAATAGAATATCCTACACTGATTACTGGGCTCCATCCATTTTCTAACACTGGCAATAGATTCTTAAAGTTATATTCCTTTATTAAAAAAAATCCTGTTATTACAGTGAAAATCAATAAAAAAGATATAACAAATGCAAGTAAACGGGCTGTTACCTCTAGTCCACTCCTAATTATATATATTACCGTTATTACGGAAAGAATCAATGGAAATAAAAGTGGAGTCTCTGGATAATTAACCACAACCATATATTCCATAAATGAACGAAACACCAATGCTGAAATATGAATAAAATACCATATATATAATATTCCTAAAAAACTTCCTCCATATTTCCCAAAGGAATCTTTTAATATTTCTATTAATGTTTTAGAAGGATTAAGATAATATATTAATAAATAAATTCCTATTAATATAAAGCCACCTATCCATCCAAAAATAAAAGCAATCCATCCATCTTGGAGTGCAGCCCTTGCTGGATTCATAATACTAAAGTCTCCAAATATAAAACCAATTATCATTAAGCCCAGTTGCATAGGTGTTATCTTTATATTTCGGTTCAACTAAATCACCCCTAATATTCCTTCCACAATGCCTCTTATTACTTTAGTAGGTAACATAGGAAACCTACCTAAAATCTGTAATAAACTTGACACAAGTCCTATGGTTAAAATAAATAAGTAGACTAGTTTTACCCTTTTCTTTCTTTTAGATTTATATATTAAGGGCAAGTCTAAAAACAATATTAATAAATACGCACTTAATAGAGCTATAATTTTTAAAAACATTATTTATCTTCCCCTTATTTAGGTGTAGTGGGACTTGTAACAAGACCTGTTCTTTTAATTTTCACTTTTACATTTACTTCTGTATTTATTTTACTAAATTCCTCATTCCAATTCTTTTCTATAGTATTCCAATAATGTGAATACCTTTTATGTACTAATTTATTAAATCCTAGGAAATCACTGTTATACTTTTTTTGAGCTATGTTTATTAATTCCCCTATTTCTTTTTTAATTTTATTTTCTACTTCTATTTCAAGTTTTTTTAACATTTTTTCATTGCTTAAATCATAGGGGCTTTGCTGTCCTCCTATGTTACCATTTGCATCTATGTCTATAATGATCTTAATATCTTTTTTTCTATTAATTACCTTTCTACTTCCCTTTAGTTTAAAAATTTCAATTGATACTTTTTTTCCTTTTTCAATTGGATCATTAACATTTATAATAGTGTCTTTTACTTTATTGTTCATCATTAGATATGCCCTTGTTTCTTTTCCACTAAGCCACCCCACAAGTTTATGATTTTTTAATATGGCCGAACCCTCTGCCTCTAAATTACTAACTTTTTTAATATTTTCTTTATTATTAGGTTTTATTACCCCTAATAATGGATCCTGCCCTGGTCTGTTCATAGCCCTTAACATATCTATAAATAGAGTCTTATTAATTTTAGAGTTAGCTTCACTGTTCTTTATTATAGTTTCTATATGGATAGCCGATAAATCTTCAAGGTCACTTTTAGCTTTTAGCACTTTTTTTGCTGATATTCCCTTTGAAATTAAAACATAAGGAGTAAGTTTTAATTCATGATCCCTTTCAAAAAAATTAACAGTTTCAATAATTCCCTCCTTTGCTAATTCTTCTCCTATCACCATCAATTTAACATGACCAAAGAAGGGCTTACGATTTACAACCTTTAATTGATTTCTTATTGCTTCAAATACCGTATCCCCTTTATAGCTATTAGTCCAAGCTAAATTTTCTGAATTTCCAGAGCCACTATTACCTTCATTTTCCTTTATTTTAGCAATTTGCAAAGTAACTTCAATCTTATTATTCTCTGTCTTATCAAGTCCCACAGCTACGACTATGGACCTTTCGTTTATATCACTTTTATTCCAACATCCTGTTACTAAGATTGTAATCATGGAGTAAACAATAATAAATTTTGTTTTCTTTATCATACTAATCCTCTTTCCTTTTATTCCTTAATTTCATTCTATATTTTCCATCATTAGAATTCTCCCATGCCAGTGGTCTAGGCCTGGTAAACATCATCCAAATAGGTAACCTTATAAAACTATCCTTATAACTTCTAGGATCTAATGTTACCATAGGATACATATATAATACCCCAAAGGATTTCAACTGGAATAAATGGGTTGTTATTATTATTGCTACTAAAAAAATTCCCATATAGCCTAAAAGATTAGCACCTATTAAAAGAAAAATCCTTAATAAAGGTATAACTCCCCCTAAAGACGGAACAATAAATGTACATATGGCTGTAAGGGCTGTAATTATTATCATAAGATTACTGGCTATCCCGGCCTTTACTGCTGCTTCTCCAAGAATTAATGCACCAACTATACTAACAGCCTGGCCCACAGGCTTTGGCATTCTAACACCTGCTTCCCTTAATAATTCAAATGCCGTTAGCATTACTAAAGCCTCCACAAATGGACTAAAGGGTATACCTTCCCTAGACTTTGCCATAGACATCAGTAGTTTAAAAGGAATAGACTGGGGATGATATGAAATAAATGCTACATAAAATGCCGGTAATGTTATGGTTATCAATAAAGCTATTACCCTAAAAATTCTAATCATAGTTACAAAGTGGGGTTTTGAATAATAGTCTTCACTGGTTTGAAGGGCTTCTATAAATAGTCTGGGAACCGTTAATACAAAAGGAGTACCATCACATATTATAGCTACCCTACCTTCTAATATTTTTCCTGCCACCTTATCGGGTCTTTCGCTATTTCCTATCTGGGGAAAGGGTGAAAGGGGGTTATCTTCTATAAATTCTTCAATATAGCCGGACTCTAAAATACCATCTATCTTTATTTTGTTTAATCTTTTTTTCACTTCCCCTATTATATCTTTCCGGGCAAGACCTTTTATATAGCATATGCTAACTTCAGTTCTAGTTTTTTCTCCCAATACCATTGATTCTATTTTAAAGTTAGGATCCTTTATTATTCTTCTTAATAGGGCAGTATTGCTTCTCAATGTTTCAGTAAATCCTTCCCTAGGTCCTCTAACCACTGATTCCGTTTGGGGTTCTTCTATTCCCCTAGACTCCCATCCCTTTGCGCCTATTTTTAATACAGTACTATATCCATCAATATATAAGATTGTTTTACCTTCTACAATACTATTCAAAACATTATTAAAATCATAAATATATTCCACTTCTGCTGTATGTAATATTTCTTCATTTATAAAAGTTAGCTTATCCTTTTGATTAATATTATACTTTTCTTTAAATTGAGTCATTAAAGGATTTAGAATATTTTTATTAATGATCTCGTGATTAGACAAACCATCTATATAGACTAATAGAACTTTAGTATCATCATCTATCTTCACCGTTCTTACAACAATATCACTACAATCTTCAAATTTCTGGGATAACTTAAGCTTCATTTCTTTTAAAGTTTTAGGTATCTCTTTATCATATTTATTCTCTTTTTTTAGTCCATCTCTATGGTTCTCAGATTTATATTTAAGATAATTAATTATCCTTACAATCTTTTTAAACAATACCTTCACCTCTATATTATCTAAATCCCTAATCATCAATTCATTGTAAATTTTTCTTTTCTAACTTATGTTCTTTCCATTCCTAGATACAGAAAAATTAATTGACGTCCACATCATAAAATACTATCAATCTTTCTAATATATTCTTTCACTTTATCAGTTAATTCTACTCCTTTATACCATTTTTCCATTGATAAAGATTTATTATTAAAATATCTTGCCTTTATTATTAATTCTGGCCTATATTCAAAATGTAATATATCAAAATGATTCCATTTCCCCCCCCAAACGAAACCATTGTCTTCAAAGATTCTAACTATCCCCTTCGGATACTCTGCTAATCTTTTTTGTCCTTGGTCCCTACTGGCCCATTTCCAATAGTCCTTATTATTTCTTCTTAAATCAATGGCTATCCCAAAGGAATGGGGACTTAGGCGGTTAGTTCCTGCTATTACTCGATAATTGTATGTCCCACTGGATGGAAATAAACAGGAATATATTTTATAATTATTTCTAGCAAGTACTGCTGCTTCTGTTATTGCATTTTTTAATGCTTTTGACGCACTATTTTTTTTATTAAATGGGTAATATTTGTAACCTACTTTTAAATTGGTAAGATTACTTTCTATTTCTTTTCTAGACTTTCCATAAACTTCTTTTAAAAAGCTATCCACCCTAATACGTCCTGGATCAAAGTTTTTATCGGGAATTGTGTTTATATTCTTAATGGTATAGGGCTGTTCTAACATATCTTGTAAATCTGGATTATTTAATTTTTCACTAAAACTTTTTTCCCTCTTATCATCATAAAGAATTTTAGTTCCAGATTCCATTATTAGATAAATATTATCATCTTTCTTTACTAAATCTTTTATATACTCGGGATAAGCCATCATTAAGCATAAAATATCCCTCTTCATATTCACATTATAACCATCTATTTCTTTATTAGGATGTACTATATCCCCCATAAATTCATTTTCTCCACAGGATGTTAATAGTAATAAAAAAATAATTATTACAAAAAAAATTCTCTTTGTCATATAATCATCCTTTCATATTTTTAAATATTTATAACACTATCATTCCCAAATAAGCAAAAAAAATAAGGTTCTATTTAAGAACCTTAAATGTGTTAATAAATCATACTTAGACAAAGGAATTGGAAATGGTAGCCATCCCTAGGATTGTGAAAATATAAAATGGGGGAGAAAAGGGACTACTACTCTTCTAAACCAGCTCTAATCTCCCGAAGACAACTTTGACAAACACAAGCTTTATCTTTTTTATCCTTAGGTATTTTATCAAAAACTTCTTTGGGAAACTCCACATTCATACACCAACAATCCTTTGGGTTTCTTCCTTCTGCTAATGCACAGTTATTTGATTTTCCACATATTGGACATGTGGCATTATCCATTATATCAACTCCAGATTACTTTTCTCGTATCATTAACTCACCGTTTTCTAATTCTACTAGTACCTCTGAACCATCTTTTACTTCTTTTTTAAGATATTTTTCAGCTATTTCATCTTCTATATATTTTTGTATTGTTCGCCTTAGAGGTCTTGCTCCATATTTTTCATCATATCCCTTTTCTAATATAAATTCTTTTACTTCATCACTAACTTCAATACTTATGTCTTTCTCTCTAGCCTCTAATGCAACTTCTTTAAGCATTATGTCTATTATTTTCCTTAACTCTTCTTTTTCTAATTTAGTAAATACAATAGTTTCATCTACTCTATTTAAGAATTCCGGTCTAAATATATTTTTAAGTGCATCCTTAGCTTTGTTTTCCAATGCATCATAATTATCTCTAGCAAAACCAAAGTTATTTGTTTTTAACTGACTTCCTGCATTTGATGTCATAATTATAACAGTATTTTCAAAAAATACTTTTCTACCCTGGCTATCAGTTAATACTCCGTCTTCTAATATCTGTAGCAACATATTAAATACATCGTGATGGGCCTTTTCAATTTCATCTAATAATATTACTGAATAGGGCTTTCTTCTAACCTGTTCCGTTAGTTGTCCCCCTTCATCATATCCAACATATCCTGGAGGAGCTCCTATAAGCTTAGAAGCTGTATGTTTTTCCATATATTCTGACATATCAACCCTAATCATAGCATCTTCATTTCCAAATAACTCATAGGCTAATGTTCTAACTAATTCTGTTTTTCCCACCCCCGTTGGTCCTACAAATATAAAAGAGGCAGGCTTTCTTCTCTTTTTAAACCCGGAACGATTTCGTCTTATGGTTCTAGATAAACTCTTTATAGCATCTTCTTGCCCAACTACTCTTCTACGAATTCTTTCCTCTAGACTCAATAATTTTTCCGCTTCTTCTTCTGTAATTTTTTGTACAGGGATTTTGGTCCAAGATTCAATAACATAGGCTATATCCCCAGTGGTTATTTCCACATTACTACATTCTACTTCTATTTTTTCTATCTTTTCTTTTATGTTATACTCTTCCATTTTATATTTAGCTGCGTTTTCATAGTCACTATTTTCAGCAGCTCCTTCTTTTTTTCTTATAACCTTTTCTAACTCCTCTCTTAAAGCTTCCAATTCAACTAACCCTTTATTTTTAAGATTAGCCCTAGAACCAGCTTCATCTATTACATCTATAGCCTTATCGGGAAGGTATCTGTCGGTTATATATCTTTCTGATAATTTCACCGCACTCTCTATTACTTTATCTGATATTTTTACTTTATGGTAAGACTCATAATAATCCTTTATTCCCTGTAATATTTCAATAGATTCCTCTATATTAGGTTCTTCTACTAATACCGATTGGAACCTTCTCTCTAAAGCTGCATCCTTTTCTATATGCTTTCTATACTCTTCAAGGGTTGTAGCTCCTATTATTTGAATCTCACCTCTGGCAAGGGAAGGCTTAAGTATGTTGGCTGCATTCATTACTCCTCCATGGACTTCTCCTGCTCCCATAATATTGTGAACTTCATCTATTACTAAAATAATATTTCCACACTCAGAGGCTTCCTTTATTATTGATTTCATACGACCTTCAAACTGACCCCTAAATTGGGTACCAGCCACAACTGCAGTTAGGTCTAATAAATATACTTCACTATTAAATAGTTTAGCAGGCACCTGCTTTTCTGTTATTCTAACAGCTAATCCTTCGGCAATGGCCGTTTTACCTACTCCAGGTTCTCCTATTAATACAGGGTTGTTTTTACTACGTCTATTCAAAATCTGTATAACCCTATCTATCTCCCTATGTCTACCTATGATTCTATCAACCTTATTATTTTTAGCCTTTTCAGTTAAATTAGTACCGTACATCTCAAGGTATTTTTTCTTCTTCTTTTTCTTCTTATCTTTTATCTTATCTTTAAAACTTCTCTTATTACTTGAACTTTCCCCTTCCTCGCCACTATTTTCTATAGTATTTTCATTTATGTCTCCATCCTCTGAGTCTGTAAAGGGAGAGTCCTTAAATAGATTCATGAACATATTATTTCCATCAAAGTTTTCTTTTAATTCATCCATATCTATATCTTCCATCATTGTATTCATCTGAGCCATTAAACTTTCAACTTCCTCCGGGCCCATACCTGTTTGTTCCATTAGTTGATCCATAACAGGCATTCCCATATCCTTGGCACACTTTATACATAAACCCTCCATCTTAGGTTTACCTTTTTCCATTTTAGTTATAAATACAACTGCTACATTCTTGTTGCATCTAGAACACATCTTCATAAAAATCACTCCATATACTATTGTTTTTATAACATCAATATAGATATTATAACATTTTTTAGGTCTCTTCTATTATTATATATTTTTTATTGTAGTATATAAAGTTTTTCCTGGTTTTTTTATATATTCTTTATTTTATATACTAAAAAATGGACCCTTTATAGAGTCCTTATTTGATTTAAATCAACCTAAATAATTTAATTAAAATTCTTATCTAGAATATTATATACATAATTAATATATTTTAGTACAAAGGATAATAAAAATTTGTATGTGCAAGGTACAGAGATTAGAGAGCTGATGACCCTATAGTATATTTATAGAGCAAACATAAAAGGATCTGAAATAGATCCTTTTATGTTTATGTCATATTTATCCTTCGATTAGACATTTATGGTAGTATTTTTAGCAACCGAAGCCACCGAAATAAGGATAGCAGAATAGAATTACTAATAATAGGAAGAAGAATAGTAATTCAGTTCCTTGACCTTCACATCCACCAAATCCGTAACCCATAACGTCACCTCGTTTCAACTTTTTTGGATTTTTATATCCTACTTTACTATATGAGTAAAATAAAAAAAGTGTGAGGTTTATAAAAGTTATATTACTCCATTTCTTTTCTATTTAATTCATTAATAGTCCTTTCTAAAGCATAATCATTTCTTTGTAGCATTGTCATCTTTTCTACATTGGGGTTTTCTAAATCTCCTCCCATACTTTTAATAATTTCTTTTACTTGATTTTTATTTCTATCATCTGTTTTTACAACCAACTTACAATTAACATCTGCCACTTCATCTAATGTACCTATACCACTGACCATAGGGTCAGCAGCTGTTAGAGGAGCTTTAGTTGTATCAATTTCCTCTTCTCCTGAATTTAAAACTAAATCGGAAAGACTTGTTGATGCTTCTGTTCCAGGTAAGTTTGTTTTTACATTTTTATCTGCAATGTAGTGATCATTAATATCTACATAAACATGGTCAAAGCCTTTATCTTTTAGGGTTTTCATTGCATCATTTGCTATTTTTATGTTGCTAAAATAAAATTCTATTTCCATTTTTATTCCTCCATAATATATAGATTATTTATTATAGTTTTTGTCTTCTATAAAGTTTTATGCAATTTATTATTTACGGAATAATCAATGGCTTATTTAAATATTATATGAATAAAGGTGTCTTTGGCACTTCTTTATTGGTTCAAGGTATATAGATCAGGGAGTTTGTGACTCAATGTTCTAAGGAGGATATTTATAATGAAAAACGATATGCTAGAAAAATATAGGTTGTTAAAAGATGAAATTACAAAAGCTCATAAAGAGGGTGATTTTTCATCTAAGGTATTGGATAACGTCATAGAAAGTACTAATTTATTAATAGAAATTTTAAACCAACAAGAAAGTGTTTAGGTGTTCGGAAGAAAATAATAAGTCAAAGATGCGACGGATATTTTGTATCAGACAAGGAGGCAGAATTCGTTGATAGTGGACTATCAGTGTGTTCTGCCGACGCAGTATGATGCGAAATAGACTAGCATACTGACTTATTATTTTTTTCCGAATGCCTTATTTCAAATAAACTAATATCTCCTTTTTCTATAACAAAATTTATTTACTTGCATATTATATATTGAAATAAAATAAGGAGATGAGTTCATTGTCATATGGATATGGATACGATAATAATATTCCTACTCTTATAAACAAATCCTTGTTAGAGGATGAACAACTAAAAAAAGTAGATAAATTAAAAAAAGAATATAATAATAAACCCGATAGATATCTTTATAGAGAGATAGTAAAACTAAGGGATAATATGGATTTAGAATTAAGAAAACAACATTACAACAACTTAGTTCAGTTAGAGAAAATGGAAGGTTTTGTTGATGATAATATAAGAAGAAAAATTAATCGTTTAAAAGGCTTACTAGAAGTAAATGAAAAGTCATCAAACTCAAAAGCAGAATCCGATGGAAACTATTTTTCCGAATCTAGTTTATTATTATGGCATCTTTCAACAACATTTCTTTTTAGAAAATAATTTTAGAACAAAGAGGCTGGATACATCCAGCCCCTTTGTTTAATAATATTATATAAATATTAGTTCAATGTAATTGTATTTACTTTTTTTATTTCACTTAATAAATCTTCCACCTTATCCCATTGTCCTGGGTATAGCTCCTTTATTTCTGACTCTCTAGATTCTAATTCATCCTTTAAATCCTTTTTAAAGTCATATAGTTCTCCCTGTCTTCTAGCATTAAGTACCTTCTCAAATTTTTGCTGTATCATAATATCTAACATTTCATTTACATTACCCATATTTATTCCTCCTTTATTTTTGGTCTATATATAAACTTCTATATAGTCCTTTCTATTCCTTTTGGTACTTAATGCTATTATAGTGGTATAATGGGCTTATATACTTACTTTCTTACTTAATTCATATCCTTCCTTAAATAACTTTCTCCGAAACCCTTCATCAAAATTCATTGTATCTGTAGGTTTAAATTTATTTTTGGGTTCTACTATCACCATTTGTTCCCTACTATATGTATCTAATATATATTTGGGTGGTTCAAAATCCTTTGTAAATGTAATGATAACAAGTTTATCTACTTTATTTTCTATAAAAGGTTCTAAAAAAATATTATTCAGTATTCCACCATCTAAATTGTATCCATCATATAACCCCATTTTAACTGCAAGTCCAAACTTTTCAAATTCATTATTGCTATTGTACTGTGTGTTTCCATCATCCCCCAATGCTTTACTGGCATTCGGTAATAGGGAACTATATTTAATTATATCTAGTTGTTCTTCCTTTTTAAGATTTGCTATATCAATAGATATTTCTTTTAATTTATCTCCATCAATTTTAACATAGTTTACATATACAGATTCTACATTATCATTTTCTCCCTGAAGATTTGATAAAATATTAATAATCTGTTGATTCTCAACAACTTTTTTATCAGTAATCATAAAATCTCCACTTTTATATTCAACATTATTCCAAAAATATTTAAGTTCATTCATGGAGTTCTTATATATAAAATAAGAATTAATAGCACCGATAGAGGTTCCGGAAATAATATTAAATTCCAATCCCCTTTCATATAAACCATATATCACTCCAGCTTGAAATGCCCCCTTAGCTCCTCCACCTTGTAAAAAAAGACCTGTCATGTTTATCCTCCTTTGTCAACTCAATATATATACATAATATCATATAGCCATAACCTTTTTAAATAACCCTTAATTATTACTAGCTTATCTCATCAATATTTTTAATTTTAATTATATCTTTATTTATATAACTTTTAACTTTGTTTAAATCAAACTTTGAATTATCAGGACCATTATCAACAAAAAAAAGTTTATCAAAATCAGTTGAATTATATATGTTTAATATCTTTGATAACTTTAATAAACCACCTATGGAATTTATTTTTATATTTTTAATGTCTAATACTAAGTTATATTTATTAGTATCAATATTATTTATTTTATCCTTTAAGTTTCTTATAAAGTGATCAGCTTCTTTATTACTAATTTTTCCTTCACCTGTGACTAAAAATATAGCCTTATCCTCTAATGATTTAATATTAAACATAAAATTCATCTCCCTTATTCCTTTTAAATCATTATATGAAAAAAATGAATTTTATGTGAAAATACGAACATTTTATTTTTTCTATGAATATATTATATTATATTACTATAAATAAGAGGTGAGTTATATGTATTATCAAGACATTCAAAGATGTCCGCCTAAGTCTTACCCCTATATCATCAATGAAGGTGATAGTCTAGATACCATATCTCAAAAATTTAATGTCCCTATAGAAAAATTAATAAGATTTAATGCTAACATTGATCCCTATAATTTAATTATAGGACAAAAAATATGTATTCCAAAGCTTTGGGAACCTTATACAAATGATAGGTATAACATATCTTTTATGTATCCTACTACTTGGAAAGAAGTATCCAACCGAAGATGTGAAGGTCCTAATGGATATTTTGAAATCGCTGCTATAAGTAGTAAAAAAAATATTATGGATGTTTGTAAAAATGAAGCATATAGAAAAAATAGGAACTATGGTGAACACTGTAAGTTTATAAATTTAGACATCCAAAAATGTCCTACTGTACTAATTATACCTTCAAATGACCAACCCTATGAAATGAAAAAATTGTCGGCATTAATAGTACAATATCCAAAGCCAATTAATATTTCTGGTAAAAGCTATAACTATTTCATATTATGGTCAAGTAGAAGTTACATAAGACAAATAGGAGCATCTCTAAACTTCTTGGTCTATTAAAGGGTATTATTTTAGGGACTAACAAAGTTAGTCCCTAAAATGATATTATTATTCCTCCTCTATTTGCATAAACACTACTTAATCCTGCGGTTTCTACAACTATTATATCTTTAAAATTATATTTCTTTTCTATCTGAGTCCTTAGTTTCTCAGCTCTTTGTGGACAATCACAATGGGCTATACCAAGTATTTTTTCCTCTAGTTTCTCACCTTGCTCCCCGATTATATCAACTAATCTTCTTAAGGCTTTTTTAGTTCCCCTCACAGTTTCTACTTTACTTATCTCACCGTCTTTATTTCCTTCCATAATGGGCTTTATTGATAAAACCGATGCTATTTTACCCTTTATAGTTCCAATTCTACCTGCTTTTATAAGATTTTCCAATGATTCTAAAACGAAGAAAGTTTTCATCTCATTTATATAATTAGTTACCTTTTCAACAATTTCAGAGTTGTCATAACTTTCTTTAGCCATCTGGGATATCTTTAGACTAACAAGGGTTTCACCTATAGAAGCACTTAATGAGTCAAAAACATGTACAAATTTATTTCCAATCTTTTCTTTAAATATGTCCTTAGCTAAAACTGCACTGTTATATGTACCACTTAAAGCTGACGATAATGTAACGGCAAAAACACTATCTTCATCTCCCCCATAGGAGTTCATAAAATCCTTAGGTGATGGACAAGATGTTTTAGGTGTATTTGGACTTTTTTCCATATCATCAAGCATTTTCTTTACATCAAGATTTTTGTCATCTTTATAACGGACACCATCTATTTCTATGGTTAATGGTACCGTCTCTATATTTAATTCATTTTCTAACTTATCATTTAAATCGCAACTGCTATCGGCAACAATTTTAATATTCATATGGTTCTCCTTTCATTTAGTACTAATTATAAATTATATAACATTTTACTCTGATATATCAATAAAAATTCTCATTTAATTTATTTTTATTATTTTACCCCTAGTATTTCCTTATAATCTTATTATATAAAGGTTAATTAGATATAATGATTTTTTGTATTTTAAAAGAAAGCTAAATTTAGCTTTCTTTAAGTTATAGTATAAAAACTATTTTAAGTTATATTCAAGCATCTTCTCAATCTCATCTGCCCCTTTAGGTCTACTGAAAAGATAGCCTTGTCCATACCCACATTTGTTATCATATAAAAACTCACACTGAGCCTGTGTTTCTATCCCCTCTCCTATTACCTTAAAATTCAAGCTAGAAGCCATTGCTAATATAGCTAATACTATTTCCTTCTTACTCTTATCCTTTTTTACATTTTCTATAAAACTTTTATCTATTTTTAATATATCTATTTCTAAATCCTTTAGTTTACTAAGGGATGAATATCCTGTTCCAAAGTCATCTATTGCTATTTTTATGCCATTGTCTTTTAATTTTTTAAGATTATTTATTACACTTATTTTTTGACTTATGTACATGGTTTCCGTTATCTCTAATATAAAATATTTAGGGTCTAGTTTTACCTCATTTAATATTTTTAAAACAAATCTATAAAAGTTTCTTTTTTCCAATTGTTTTATAGATACATTAACAGCTATAGTTAAATAATTAAAACCTTTTTCATGCCAACTTTTAAGCTTATAGCAAGCCTCTGTTAATATCCACTTGCCTATAGAAATTATTTGATTATTCTCTTCAGCTATAGGTATAAATTTCATTGGCGATACCTTACCTATATTAGGGTTGTTCCATCTAGCTAAGGATTCTACCCCTACAATTTTATTACTTTGAAGATCTATAATCGGTTGATATTTTAAACATATTTCTTCTTTCTCTATGGCTTTTTTTAGATTTTTATCAATTAGGAAGTTCTCCTTTACATATATCTGTAAGCATTCCTTATAAAACTTTATTTTATTAGTATTGGATCTTTTTGCTTCATACATGGCTATATCAGCATTTTTTATAAGGGTCTCAGTATCTTGTCCATCTTTTGGATATATACATATACCTATACTACATGAAATAGCTAATTCATTTTTCCCAATAGAAAATAGATTTTTTAACATTTTTTTAATCTTTATGGCTGTTCTGATCACTTCTTCTCTATTTAATATATCAGGGATTAATACTATAAATTCATCTCCACCTATCCTTGCAATAATATTTTCTTTATCTAAATGTTGTTTTAATCGTCTACCAAATTCTTTAATTACTTCATCACCTACACTATGACCTAAATTATCATTTATTCTTTTAAAGTTATCTATATCCATATATAAAATAGCTAGCTTTTTTCCCCTTTCCTTAGAAATCATTATTTGTGAATCCAGCCTATTTTTCATAAAAAATCTATTATATAGCCCTGTAAGAGTATCTCTATATATTAAATTTCTCATCTCTTTTTCCCTCTGTTTTTTACTGGATATATCGCTTATTATTGCAGTAAAATGCGTTATATTGTCTTCGTCATCTTTTATTGAGTATATCCTTAAGTTCTCAGGATATAATTCATCTTTCTTGTTTTTATTCCATACTTCACCACTCCATTTACCTTTATCTAACAAAGTAGACCACATATTTCTATAAAAACTTTTATCATGTTTTCCAGATTGAAATATTTTAGGTTTTTTGTCTTCTATCTCTTCTAAATTATATCCTGTAATATCTGTAAATGCTTGATTTATCCATTTAATTCTGCTATCATTATCTGTTATTATTACTCCCTCTGTATTATTTTCAAGGGCTTTTGCTAGAAGTCTTATTCTATTTTTATCCTTTTTCTGTTCAGTTATATCACTTATGACTGAATACAAGTAGTTTTTATTATTAAAGTCTATTGTTACACTTTGAACTTTAACATCCTTTACTTTTCCATTTGATATTCGGTGTTTAAACTCAAATTCACTCTCATTTTTATATTCTACCAATTTCATTTTACTTTTAATTTCTTTTTTATTTGAAATATTTAAATCATAAATGGATTTTTTACATAATTTATCTTTTGTATATCCATAAAATCTAATTGCCTTCTTATTTGCATCTATTATACTTCCATTTTGAGGATCAACTATTAACATTATAGAACTATGTTCTTCAAACAATTTTTTATACCTATATTGCCTTGGTTTGTGATTTTTTTCACTTTCCTTCAAAATATCTTGTGAATATCCGCCTTCCATTATAACCCCTCGCTTTTATATTCAACTATTTTTCGACAAAATATAACTTTTTTTATATAGATAAATTTATACCCCATATCTGTAGATATATTCTAAAAAAAGTCATATATCCAAATTTGGATATATGACTTTTTTAAAAACTACATTACATATTATCTTTTCATAGTATTTCTACTCGTTGTAGGATAGTGTCCTCAATAACCTCTATCTTCTGTCCTTGCTCTTTATCTTCTATTTCCAAGTTTTCTAACCTTTTCTGTAAAATATTATCTAAATATTTTTTAGCTTTTTTATTATCTTTCTTTTTAACAAAATCAGGTGCATTTAATGATAAGTATCTCATTATTCTCTTAGTTTCACTATTTATATAACCTTGAAGGGATTTATAACTTTTACTCTTTTCGTCTATTTTATTATTATAGAAATATTTTAAAATATTTCTATGATAATATTTAAGTATGTCCATATATTTATCTTCAAATACATATATACTAATTCTTTCATCATATCTTTTATTTTCGTATTTCTTTAATAATTTATTGGGAACCTTTTCCCTTCTATCGGTTCTCTCTATTACAAACTTTTCCTTTCTATATGTGTATTTCTCTATTATTGTCATAGGATTCATTTTTCTTTTTAACTCTTTATCTATTTTAAAATCCTTATCATTTACTATTAATCCTTCATAGTATATACATTTATAATATATAATACCACTTAACCATTCTATTTTTTCTATAATGTCTCCCCACATATCAATAGCTAAATTATCAATAGTTTTCTCTAAATTCAGTCTTTTTTTCATAATAACCCTCCAAAACTGTTCAATATCATCTTTAACTATATCCTTATGATAATATTGAAATTATAAATGCTTTTATAATCATATAATAGAACTTATGTTCTCTTTTGTCAAGATATAGTTTATATTTACTTCATGTTAACATTATATATTAAATTTTACTAGTGTAAAATTTTTATTTTTGGTAAAAATACTAGTATTATTGCTAATTATTTTATTATTAAATTATAAATTATTAATAATTTTTAATTTTATTGTTAATAATTTGTTATTTGTGTGGTAATATATGAATAATAACAAAAAATATATAGGAGGTTTAATATGGCAAAGAAAATAGGATTGCTACCAAAATTAATAATTGGTATTATTCTTGGTATAGTAATAGGATTAATATCAAAATCTATTGAGTTTTATGTTATAGTAAAACTCTTCGCAACATTTACAGGAATTTTTGGTAACTTTTTAAATTTTATTATTCCATTTATTATTTTAGGTTTTGTGGCTCCCGGTATCGCTGATTTAGGTAGGGGAGCTGGAAAATTATTAGGTCTTACAGCTGCCATAGCTTATATATCAGCTGTTGTAGCCGGAGTATGTGCATTTATCGTAGGTAAAACCATTCTTCCTGGTATTATTAAGGTGGGAGATTTGGCAGAAAAAGCTGGACCTAATCTAGATCCATACTTTTCAATAGAAATGCCACCTATGATGGGTGTAATGACTGCACTTGTTACAGCATTCGTATTGGGTCTAGGTATGGCAAATATTAAAGGTAAAACTTTATTTGAAGCCCTTAGCGATTTTCAAAATGTGGTTGAGTTAGTTGTTAGGTATGTATTGATACCTTTAATACCTATACATATAGCAGGTACCTTTGCTAAATTATCAGCTTCTGGAGAAATTTTTGAAACTATAAAAACTTTCTCAACTGTTTATCTTCTAATAATACTGTTACAAATCGGTTATATAGTAGTTCAATATACTATTGCCTCTATAATAAGTGGTAAAAATCCTTTTAAATGTATAAAGAACATGCTACCGGCATATTTTACTGCATTAGGAACCCAATCTTCTGCAGCTACTATTCCTGTAACATTGCAAAGTGCCACTAAAAATGGTGTTTCTGAAGACATAGTGGACTTTGTAATTCCATTGGGAGCAACAATACATCTAGCCGGTGATACTATTACTTTAGTATTATCTTCAATGGGTGTAATGTTAATGGCAGGTCAAACTCCAACAATAGCTATGCTACTTCCCTTTATTTTCATGCTAGGTGTTACAATGGTAGCAGCTCCAGGTATTCCTGGAGGCGGAGTATATGCAGCTTTAGGTCTATTAAAGGATATGTTAGGATTTACGCAACCCCAAAGAAACTTAATGATTGCTTTACACTTTGCCCAAGATAGTTTTGGTACAGCTACAAATGTTACCGGTGATGGAGCCATAGCTATTATGGTAGATAAATTGTCTAAAAAGAAATCTTAGCCCCAAAATACCATTTTATCTCCTAATTTCTTTGCCCCCTGTACTTTGTACATATGATGTGCAGAGTACAGGGGGCAGAGTACAAAAAATATATTAAAAAAGGACTCCCTAAGGAGTCCTAATATATTATCTTAAAGAACCGTTGTTGTTTCCTTGAGTCATAGTGCCTTTCATAGATCTATTTGTGTTATTAGATAAGTTACCGCTTGTGTTTCCACCCATTCCCATATTAGGAGTAGTAGTATTACCTTGGCTTAGTTGAGACTTTAATTGCTGTACTTCTTGGCTACTTGCCTTTTGAGCCGGTTGATAGTAACCTAATTGTTCTGCCCTTTGATATAAGTCATAATGGAATTGTTCTGCATCATCTCTAAGTTGTTGTAATGCACTTCTCAATTGTTGATTTGATGTTTCAGATATTGCAGTTTCATAAGCATTTAAACTAGCTTTAGTCATCGATAAAACGTCATTTACCATATCTTTTTCATTCATAGTTTAGATACCTCCATATTATTTTAATGAGTTAGTTAAATTTTGAGCTGTTGTTCCTGCTGATTGAGCCCCTTGACTAAACATTTGTTTAATTTGTTGATCTTGACATTTACTCGCATATTCGTTAAGTTTACATTTCATTAATTGATGGCTACCTGTAATATGTCTTATACTTTGTAATTCCATTTGGCTAACATTATTAAGATTTAAAGAGTTTTTTAAAGTCATTTAATTTTCTCCTTTCTTTTTGTTATTCCTTATTCCTCTATTATTGTGTGTTAACTGTTGATATCCTATAACATGAAAATAACAGCCATTATGGTAGAAAACTTTTCATCTTACACTTTTTAACTTAAATATTTTTTAAAACCCAAACTATTGTTGTCATACCCTATTTTTTTATAAAATTTATGGGACTTAGTTCTCTTTTTATTTGATAGTAACATTATAAAATAGCAATTATACCTTTTAGCAATGTTTTCGATTTTATTAAATAATATAGTTCCATAACCTTTATGACGATTTTCCTTATCGATTACAACATTTTCCACTATCATAAATGGTCTACAGTCATTAAATAGATCTAAGCAAATTATAGTTAATGCACTCCCTATAAGTCTATTATTCTCCTTTATTCCCAATAAAAAATAATTATTATTAGAAGCAATTTTATCAAATTCTCTATTTAATTTTTCTATATATAAATTACTACTACCTAATTGGTTATATAGTAAACTTAATTCTTTTAATTCTTTTTTCTGTATTCTATCCACTGTAACCATATATTATCATCTCCTAAAAAAACTTATACTTCAAAATATTCATATTTCCCACTATTGGTTAAATCACTATTTTTTTGCACTAAATCTATTTTTTTAATACAGAATTATTATATATCTGGAGATAATAATAAATAATTGGAGGTGAGCTTATGGAAAAGAAAGTTGTTGTGGAAAATACATTAAAGTCCCACATAGATTTTCTAGAAAATTCAGGTTATGATGTTCATAAACTATATAAAAATAAAAATTTAAATAATATAACCTCTTTTGATTACGATGGAATAGTTGTTTCTGATACAAATAAGACCAATATGTCCTCTTCTACCGATTATAGAACTGGAGCTCCTATTATAGAAGCAAAAAATAAAACCCCTGAAGAAGTATATAATATATTAAGATCTAGGTATTAAAAAAATGTGGCCGAGAAACATGGCCACATTTTTTAATTTTAAATTATAAATTTTAAATTAAAAGATTAATCTAAGTCCCTTGAGGCTATTAAATTTACATTAATATCTAATATATTTTCTATTATTATATCTCCCATCTTTATAGGGGCATTGATTTCAACTTCGTTAATCAGTTTCATACAGTCAAATATTTTATCTTTAGGTATAGCTTTGTCAGTTCTCACCGGTAGTCTATTTAACGATGCATTTTTTATCTTCACTGTTGATGTTACTGTTCTAGTAGGGTTTGTAACCTCTTTTATAGCATAGTCATATCCCCTTTTACATGTGTTTCCTGTTACCTTATATTCTTTCCCCTCTTTTTTAACTTCCATGGGACATCCAATTGGGCATACTATACATATTACTTCTTTAGCCATCTTATTCCCCCCTTTTTTCTATTTCCACTGTAATATTATTAATATTAGAAAAATCCAATTTATTAGTATCTATCTTAATTCTCTCCATTTCTCCAGGAGTTAGGTATTTTTTATTAATCTCTTTCAATCTTTCCTTTCCATATTTTACGACTAATTTCACATCCTCATATATATTATCGACCCTCATAAAAAGATTTAAATTATCATTTAAGTTTAAAGGTCTAATATCATTGGGTATAATATATCTAATGCCCTTTCCGGCCAAGGTTTTAATAATATCACTATTATCTTTTATCCTATTTTTTATATACCTAGATGCATTGGCTCCTGCCCTTCTACTTTCTTCCGTTACGTAGTCAACTAAATCATGGACATGTAATACATTGCCACATGCAAATATCCCATCTATATTGGTTTCCATCGACTCATTAACTATTGGTCCCCCTGTTATATCATTCATCTTTATATCTATGCTCTCTGATAGTTCATTTTCCGGTATTAAACCCACAGATAGTAATAATGTATCACAATCATAAATCTTTTCTGTACCTCTAATAGGCATCCTTTTTTCATCAACTCTAGCTACAGTTATACTACTAACTCTATCTTTCCCCTTTATGTCAGTAACCGTATGGCTTAATAAGAGGGGGATATTAAAATCATCTAGACACTGAACAATATTTCTAGTTAAACCTCCAGGGTATGGCATAATATCTGCCACACCTATTACTTCAGCACCTTCAAGGGTAAGTCTCCTTGCCATAATAAGACCAATGTCCCCTGACCCTAATATAAATACCTTTTTCCCCACCATATATCCTTCCATATTCATAAACCTTTGGGCAGTTCCTGCTGTAAATATACCACTGGGTCTAGTTCCTGGTATTCTTATGGCTCCCCTTGTTCGCTCTCTACATCCCATAGCTAATACTACCGCTTCAGACTTTATTACCATAAATCCTTCATCTTTATTTATTGCTTTCACAGTCTTATCCTTAGAAATATCCAACACCATTGTATCTAATTTATAGTCTATATTAAGTTCTTTTACTTTATTTATAAATTTCTGTGCATATTCAGGTCCAGTTAATTCTTCATTAAACTCATGTAATCCAAAACCATTATGAATACATTGGTTAAGTATCCCCCCAAGTTCTCTGTCCCTTTCTATAATCAACACCTTATCAGTTCCATTATTCTTAGCTTCAATAGCAGCAGCTAGACCAGCTGGACCACCACCTATTATAACTATATCGTATTTAATCACTTTAAATCCCCCTTATCACTACCTTTATTGCTTTTTCCTGTTAGTATATAGGATTTTTTACTATCTTTCACTATATCCTCTATATTTTCATTTAGTTCCCTTGATAATATCTCCATAACCCTAGGCTTACAAAATCCCCCTTGACATCTACCACTTCCCGGTCTAACCCTTCTTTTTACACCATCTACTGTTGTGGCTCCAGCCTTTCTATGGATACAATCTACTATTTCCCCCTCGGTTATATTTTCACATCTACAGATAATCCTACCAAACTTAGGGTCTTTCTCTATTATTTCTTTCTTTTCTTTATCTGTCAGTTGATTAAATCTAATAACTTTTTTCCTCTTGGGATTAAAGTTACTATTTTCTTTTAAATCGCCAGACATATCCCTTATCATTTTAGCCACATATTCTGCAATTGCAGGAGAAGCCGTTAATCCTGGGGATTTTATACCTGCTACATTAATGAATCCCTTTGAGTCTTTAGCTTCTTCTATTATAAAGTCACCATTTTTAGTTTCTGCCCTAAGACCTGCAAATGTTGTTATAGTTTTACTAAAAGGGATATTTTCACAGGTCTTTTTAGATGTTTGTTCAATGTATGAAAGACTGTCTACCGTAGTATCCAGTGCTTCTTTATCATCTATGTCCTCTGCATCTGGCCCTACTATTAGGTTTCCATGAACTGTTGGAGCTACTATAACCCCTTTGCCAAGCTTTGTTGGACACTGAAACACAACACTGTTTACTAAATCTCCAGCCTTTTTATCTAAAAGGTAATATTGTCCCCTTCTTGGCTTTATCTCAAAACTTTCATTTGAAACCATATTATTTATCTTATCTGCATATAAACCTCCACAGTTTATAACATATTTAGATTTAAATTCCCTATCTTTAGTATTTATTTTATAATTATTAGCTTCCTTTTCAATATTTACTACCTCTGAGTTCAAGAATAACTGGACTCCATTTTCCATTGCATTTTCACATAAAGCTATGGCTAACTCCCAAGGACCGATAATTCCACATGTGGGTGCATATAAAGCTCCTACTATACCCTCCGATAAATTAGGTTCCATTTTTTTTACTTCTTTTTTATCTAATATCTTAAGCTTTGGTATATTATTTCCTACTCCCCTTTCATATAACTCCTCAAGGGTAGTCATTTCTTCCTCACTAAAGGCAACTACTAAAGAACCTACTCTTTCAAATTCAACATCTAAGTTTTTACATATATCATCAAACATCGGATTACCAAGGCTATTAAATTTAGATTTATTAGTGTTTGGTTCAGCATCATAACCTGCATGTATTATGGCTGTATTTGCCTTTGTGGTTCCATTTGATATATCATTATCCTTCTCTATAAGGGCAATATCCAAATCATATTTAGATAGTTCCCTAGCTATAAATGTCCCTATAATGCCAGCTCCTATAATTGCAACATCAAACATATTAACTCCTCCTTTTAGTATGGGAACTAAGGTGCCTTTGGCGCTGCTTAGTTCTGTACAGGGTGCAGGGTGCAAAGTGCAGATGTTGGTAGTCAGAACTACATTTGGACCCTACACATAATTTTTACAATAATTTTAAAGTATAATAAAAAAAGCTACAGAAACTAGACCTATCATTCCATAGGCTAATTTCTGTAGCTCTCTTATTCTCGGGCTACCTTATTATTTTACTTATTGATATTATTGTATCATTTTTCCATGATTTTTACAAGATTATGTAAGACTTATTTTATAATAGTTATATTGTCAAAGTCGTAAATTTTTTAAGTTTATTCATCGGTTTCTTCCCATTGTAAAGATCTTTTAACGGCCTTTTTCCATCCTTTATATAATTTACGTCTTTCCTCTTCTTCCATATTGGGATTAAATATATTGTCACAGTTCCAACTACTTTTCACGTCCTCTTTATCCTTCCAAAACCCCACAGCAAGACCTGCTAGATAAGCTGCTCCTAAAGCTGTAGTTTCCGTTACACAGGGTCTGTGAACCGATACATCTAATATATCCGATTGAAACTGCATTAAAAAATTGTTGGCAACTGCTCCACCATCTACCTTTAATACTTTTAATTCTATGCCTGCATCATCCTCCATTGCTTCTATTACATCTCTAGTTTGATATGCTATAGATTCTAGTGCTGCTCTAATAATGTGGTTTCTATTGGCACCCCTAGTTAAACCTACAATTGTTCCTCTTGCATACATATCCCAATGGGGTGCCCCTAATCCCACAAATGCAGGGACAAGATATACTCCATTATTATCTTGTACTTTAGAGGCAAAGTATTCAGTATCTGTAGCATCATTTACAAGTCTTAATTCATCCCTGAGCCACTGAACAACTGCGCCTCCCATAAAAATACTACCTTCAAGGGCATATTCTATCTTCCCGTCTACACCCCAAGCTATAGTAGTTAGGAGCCCATTATTAGATGGTACCATAGTTTCCCCAGTGTTCATTAGCATAAAACATCCTGTTCCATATGTATTTTTTGCTGTTCCCGGTTTATGGCATATCTGACCAAATAATGCAGCCTGCTGATCTCCTGCTATTCCTGCAATGGGTATCTGGGCTCCTCCAAAGGTTTTAGCATCGGTTACACCATAGACTTCACTGGACGGTCTTACATCGGGTAACATAGATTTAGGTATGTCCAACTCCTCTAAGAGTTTATCATCCCATTTTAATTCCTTTATATTATAAAGCATAGTTCTTGAAGCATTTGAATAATCAGTGACATGGATTTTACCCCTGGTTAAGTTCCAAACTAACCATGTATCAATATTTCCAAAAAGTAACTCTCCCTTTTGTGCCTTTTCTCTGGCTCCCTTAACATTATCCAATATCCACTTTATTTTTGTTCCTGAAAAATACGCATCGACTACTAATCCAGTATTAGCCTTTATATATTCTGTTAATCCCCTATTTTTAAGTTCATCGCATATATCAGAGGTTCTTCTACATTGCCAAACTATTGCATTATATATAGGTTTACCTGTATTTTTATCCCATACAACAGTAGTTTCCCGTTGGTTTGTAATACCTATGGCCGCAACTTCATCGGGTCTTATTCCTGCTGTCTCTAAAACTTCCCTTGTTACTCCACTTTGACTACCCCAAATCTCCATAGGGTCGTGTTCAACCCATCCCGGCTTGGGATAAATCTGTCTAAATTCTTTCTGAGCTACTTTTACTATCTCACCTTTGTGATTAAAGAGTATTGCCCTAGAACTAGTGGTCCCTTGATCCAAGGCCATTACATATTTTTTCATAATATCCCCCTATTCCTTGTTAATTTTTTTAACTTCTAATTTCTACATATGCCATATCTCTTCTCTACTGGTTGAAATCCCTGTGGCATCTGCGCTTAAACACTGTATAACATCATCCTTATCTTCTATTAGTCCCCCTGCTATAATAGGTACATTGGTTTTATTATTTATTTTTTTTAAAATTTTAGGCATAATCCCTGGTAAGACCTCTATTGCATCAGGCTTTGATGAGTGTATTGATTTTAATCCTGTTTCTATGGATAAGGAATCCACTATAAAAAGTCTTTGTATTGCAAATATATTCATTGATTTTGCTATCCTTATTAAATTACTTTTAGTTGTTATTATTCCATCAGGTTTTATGTTATTACTTATATACTTAAGAGCTATCATATCCTTTGAAAACCCGTCTATTAAATCTATATGTATATATATTTCCATATCATTTTTCCTTACTTTATCCACAACATTTTTTAAATTAAAAATATTTCCTGTTAATAAAAATATTATTTCACATGGTGACTTTATGGCATTGTCTAGTCTATCTAAATCATTGATCGCTGCTATTATAGGATTTTTATGTACTCTGCTATAAAAATTTGTCATCTTATCACCTCTAAAATTTTATATGAAAGTTTACATGCTAATTATTTAAAGCATTCATTCCATATGGATAAATTACTTTATAAATTTATATGTAAAACATCTGGTGAAATTACTAATTAACTAAAAATAGCCACAGAAATCAGACCTATCTCTCCATAGGTAACTTCCGTAGCTCTCTTATTCTCAAACCATCTTATTATTTTTTTGTTAACATTATTGTATCATTTTTAAATAAATTTAACAACCATCTTAGAAATAATAATTGTTATATTATCCACAACATTCTTTAGATTAAAATATTAGTTGTTAATAAGTTTCTTATGCTTTTTAAGTTTAATCTAACTTTATATATAAGATATCCAGCTTAAGCTTATATATGAAAAAAAAGGACTATAAAATATAGTTTTTTTAATATTACTTTAAGAAAAACTATAAATATACTTAATAGAAAATATAGGAGAGATTAAAGTGCCTAAATTAAGAAGAATAACTTTTGACTTAGGCTTACTAATTATAATACCATTACTTGGTAAGCTATATACTCGATTAAATGTTCCTGTTAATAATATTAGTATTCTTATGACTGGGATAGATAAAAATATACCATTTTTAAAAATATTTATTATACCATATGTTATATGGTACTTCTATAGGGTTATATTTTTTATATATTTAGCTTTTAAAGACAGAGAAACTTATTATAAAACATTGTTAACCTATACCCTAGGTATTTTAATATGCTATTTAATATATAGTATATATCAAACCACGGTCCCAAGACCCAGTTTAGCTGGTAGGGATTTACTTACCAACATGGTAAGATTAATTTATCAAAAAGATAATCCTTATAATTGTTTTCCCAGCATACAT
Source organism: Dethiothermospora halolimnae (assembly GCF_037577855.1). Classification (NCBI taxonomy): domain Bacteria; kingdom Bacillati; phylum Bacillota; class Tissierellia; order Tissierellales; family Thermohalobacteraceae; genus Dethiothermospora; species Dethiothermospora halolimnae. Next base: position 46,530 of record NZ_JBAKFX010000019.1, read on the forward strand.
TCCTTTACAAGCTTTTTAATGATAAAGGCAATACTTAATAGTAATATAAAAAATAAATTTAATAGTAGTTTTGTGATTGTCCTATCCACATCTATCATATTATCAACCCTTTTTGTAAAACAACACTTTATAGTAGATGCTATATCGGCAATCCTACTTGCAAACCTATTGTTTGATTTTGTTAATAAATATTTGTTTAATATACTTTCTCCAACTCTATCAAAATTTTTCGTTTTTATGAAATTAGATAAAAATATTGAAAATTAATATAATTAAGTATCATTTTCACCATCCCATGCATATTATAGTAGTAATAATTTTTGTGGGGTGGTTTTTTATGAGAACATTAAAATTAGGCTCAAAAGGACCTGATGTAATGGAGTTACAGGCAACTCTAAAAAAAATAGGGTATGAGCCTGGTCCAATAGATGGAATATTTGGTGCAAAAACTGAATCCGCAGTTAAAGCCTTTCAAAGTAATTATGGTCTTACTGTAGATGGAATAGTAGGACCAAAAACATATAATGCATTGGAACCCTTTTTATTAGGCTATGACACATATACAATAAGACCTGGAGATACTTTTTATAATATTGCAAAGAGATATTATACTACAGTTAATGCTATAGTCACCGCCAATCCAAACTTAGATCCCTATAACCTCATGGTAGGTCAACAAATTATAGTTCCCTATGGTATCGATGTGGTAGACACTAATATAGATTATACTTATGAAACCATGGAAAGGGACATAAAAGGATTGCAAGCCAGATACCCATTTTTAGAGGTCGATGTGGCAGGGGAAAGTGTATTAGGTAAAAAACTATACTATATTAAACTAGGTAATGGTCCTAACCAAGTATTTTATAATGGTGCCCATCATGCTTTAGAGTGGATTACTTCTCCATTACTTATGAAGTTTATAGAGAATTTTTCTGATGCCTATTCAAAGGGGGAAAGTATAAGGGGTTATAGTACTCCATCTATATGGAATCAAAGCACCATATATATATTGCCAATGGTTAATCCTGATGGAGTAAATTTAGTTTTAAATGGATTAAGTGAAGATAACCCATACTATAATGAACTTCTTAAGTGGAATAATACAGGTGAACCTTTTTCTAAGGTATGGGAAGCTAATATCAAAGGTGTAGATCTTAACCACAATTATGATGCTCTATGGGAGGAATATAGAGAACTTGCAAATGAACTAGGTTATGATGAACCAGGTCCCACTAGATATCCTGGATTATCTCCTGAGTCAGAACCTGAATCAAAAGCGGTAGCTGATTTTACCAGAAATCATAACTTTAGACTGGTTCTAGCATATCATAGTCAAGGTCAAGTTATATATTGGAATTTTCAAGATATGGCTCCCCCTGAGGCTAGACGTATAGGGGAAATCTTTGCTAGAATAAGTGGATATGAACTAGCAGAAACCTATGGAACCGCATCATATTCTGGATATAAAGATTGGTTTATACAGGAATATATTAGACCTGGATATACTATTGAAGTTGGGAAAGGAAAAAATCCTTTACCTATTTCTCAATTTGATATGATATATGAAAATAATGAGGAAATATTATTATTGGCAGCAGTTATTTGAAATAACAGATGAGAATTGAGAGAGGAGAAGGGAAAGATAGAGGATAGGCAAGCAAAGCTTGCCTATCCTTTTAATCTCTCCTCTCCCAATTCTCCACTCCCACTAGACTAAATGTTTCTAACTTTATTTAATAGTATCTTTTGCTCAACGTGGGCTACAAGTCTTCTGGTATAAGCAACTGTATCAGGGTTTATACTCATACTATCGATCCCTTCATTAACAAGGAATTCCGCGAATTCTGGGTATAGTGATGGGCCTTGACCACATATTGAAACTGTTTTTCCATATTTGTGGGCAGCTTTTATTAATGTTTTTATTGCTCTTTTTACTGCTATATTTCTTTCATCAAAATATCCCATATTATTAAGAATACCTGAGTCTCTATCGGAACCTAATATTAACTGAGTCAAATCATTACTTCCTATACTAAACCCATCAACCATTTGAGCAAACTCTTCTGCTGCAAATATTACCGATGGAACCTCAGCCATAATCCAGATTTTAAAACTATTATTTTGAACTAGGCCTTCTGATGCCATTATTTCTTTAACTTTTTTTAGCTCCCAAGTGGTTCTAACAAAGGGTAACATAACCCATACGTTTGTAAGACCATACTCTTCTCTTACCTTCTTTATAGCTCTACATTCTAATCTAAAACCTTCTTCATATTCAGGGGATATATACCTAGATACCCCTCTCCAGCCTATCATTGGGTTGCTTTCTATAGGTTCAACCTCCTCTCCACCTTTTAGCCCTCTAAACTCATTGGTTCTAAAGTCACTAAGTCTAACTACTATTGGCTTAGGATAAATCTCCTGGGCAACCATAGTTATACCCTCTGACATCTTATCGATAAACAAATCTTCATTACCTGTTTTTAATAAATACATTGGATGGGCACCAACTAAGTTAGTAAAGATAAACTCTGTTCTCATAAGTCCTATTCCATCAAAGGGAAGTTTTTTGTACTTTTTAATAATAGATGGTTCTCCTAAGTTCATATATATTTTTGTTCCAGTTATTGGAGCTAATTGATTAATTATGTCTTCAGTTACTACTGCGTTTTCTTTTTCATCTTTCTTTTCTTCTTCCTGTAATACTTTACCGTTAAATACAATCCCCCTAGTTGCATCAACTGTTACTTCTTTTCCCTCTTCTAAAACCTTACTTCCTTTTTTAGCCCCTACTATACAAGGAATTCCTAGCTCTCTAGATACTATAGCAGCATGACAAGTACGTCCTCCATCATCGGTTACAACTGCTGCTGCTTTTCTCATTGCAGGTACCATGTCTGGATTTGTCATAACAGTAACAAGAATATCTCCTTCTTTAACTCTAGATATCTCATCTATATTTTCAATATTTACAACTTTTCCTGTAGCTATCCCCGGTGAGGCTGCAAGACCCTTAACTAAAACCTCTAACTTTGTACTATTGTTGTTTGTCTCCATTTTAGTCTCCTCCTCTTTCAAAGTAGTTATTGGTCTCGACTGCAATATATATATATTGTTCGTATCTTCATCAAATCCCCATTCTATATCTTGGGGTGCATTATATAGTTTTTCTATTGCCAATGCATTTTCAGATAGTTTAATTATTTCATTATCTGTTAAGCACTGTTCTTCCACCTTGGCATATCCTAAATATTCACTTACCTTTATCTCTAAAGTTCCCACCTTATTACTATCTTTGATAATCATTTTTTCTTTTTGAGCAATAGTTCTTTCTATTATCCTCATATCATTTTTCTTTAAGATATATTCATCCGGTGTAACTATACCTGATACTACCGCTTCTCCCAAGCCCCAACTTGCATTTATCATCATTTCATTTCTATCGTTATTAATGGGATTGGCAGTAAATAGAACTCCTGATTTTAAGCTATTAACCATCTTTTGAATCACTGCACTTAAATAAACATCAAAATGATTAAATCCCTTCTTCTCTCTATAATAAATCGCCCTAGAAGTCCAAAGAGATGCCCAACATTTTTTCACATGGTTTAAAACCTCTTCAGCACCATCTATATGAAGATACGTATCCTGCTGTCCAGCAAAGGATGCATCGGGTAAATCTTCAGCCGTTGCGGAACTTCTAACAGCGACACTTGGATTTGTTATGGACATATTAGTGCCAAATTCCATATAGGCTTCTCTTATTTCTTTTTTAAGTTCCTCCTGTATATTAGCATTCATTATTAATTCTCTTATCTGTAAACTCTTTATCTGTAAATCTGAAGAATTTTCAATATCAGTATTTTTAATTACATTTTGTATCTTATCATCTAAATTTGCATAGTCTATAAAATCTCTATAGGCCTCCGATGTAACACAAAATCCCGGCGGTACATCAACCCCATTATTTGTTAGTTCCCCTAAGTTAGCTCCCTTTCCACCTACCAGTGGTATATCATTTTTATTTACCTCTTGGAAATATTTAATGTATTTGTATTTATTCACGTTTATTCCCTCCTGAATCGATATGTTATATACTTTTATTATTTCTTATATATTTATTATAGCATATTAATCTATTTATGCTATACTTTTTTATAATTTTTTTATTAGTATAGCATATAGTGTGTATATTTCATATTATTGATTGGGTTATAAAAAAGGTAATAACTAGATTATAAACTTACTATATTGTATTTTATATAACTTTAACTTTTATTAAGTGATATATAGAAATATATGAATTTAATTTTAATAAAAGATTATACTATAAGTTATAGATAAGTTTAAAGATTAAAGGAGGCTTAATATGGAAAACAGAAAAAAACAAAATTGGGGCAATAGTTTTTTAAGTGTAGTTGAAAGGGCAGGAAATAAGCTTCCCCATCCAGTTACATTATTCTTTATATTTGCCTTATTTGTAGTAATTTTATCTTTCATCTTAAATAAAGCCGGAGTGTCGGCAATACACCCCGGTACAAAAGAAGAAATATCCATAGTAAATCTACTTTCTAAAGATGGTATCAGAAGAATATTCTCAGAAGCAGTTGATAACTTTACAGGGTTTGCTCCATTGGGAACCGTTTTAGTGGCCATGCTTGGAGTAGGTATAGCAGAAAAATCAGGATTTATTGGAGCACTTTTAAAGAAGATAGTTTTAGGTGCCCCAGATAAATTAATTACTGCAGCCGTAGTTTTTACAGGGGTAATGTCAAGTATGGCTGCCGATGCTGGCTATGTAGTTTTAGTACCCTTAGGAGCTATAATATTTTTAGCAAAGGGGAGACACCCTTTAGCAGGTTTGGCAGCAGCATTTGCAGGTGTATCCGGTGGATTTAGCTCTAACTTACTTATAACATTACTTGATCCCCTATTGGGAGGTTTTACAGAACAGTCAGCCCAATTGATAGATCCTAATTATGGAGTACCACCAACGGCTAACTACTTTTTTATGATAGTTTCTACCTTTGTGATTACAATTGCAGGGGTTATAGTAACTGAAAAAATTATTGAACCTAGATTAGGGGAATATAAAGGTGAATATAAACAGAAACTTGAACCTATAAACAATAATGAAAAAAAGGCTCTAACAAAAGCCTTTATTGCATTACTAGTTTTTGTAACAATAATTGTTTTAATGACCGCTCCTTCAAATGGAATACTTAGATCCGACGAAGGTAACATATTACAAGGGATACCTTTTACCCCCTTTGTAGCTTCAATGGTACTTTTAATAGCTATCTTCTTCTTTATTCCTGGAGTTGCATATGGTATAAGTGCAGGAACAATTAAAAATGATAAGGATATAGCAAAATATTTAAATGAATCAATGGCATCAATGGGAGGTTATATAGTATTAGCCTTTGTAGCTGCTCAATTTGTATCCTATTTTAACTGGTCAAATATAGGAGTTATATTGGCAATCAAAGGAGCTGATTTCCTTGAGGCAATTAACTTTACAGGACTACCTTTAATTATTATATTTATAGTTATCTCTTCTATAATAAACATACTTATAGGTAGTGCATCAGCTAAATGGGCAATAATGGCTCCAGTATTTGTTCCTATGCTTATGAACCTTGGTTATAGACCTGAATTTGCACAACTTTCATATCGTATCGGTGATTCAATAACAAATATTATTTCGCCACTAATGCCATACTTTGCAATTATAGTTGCCTTTGGTAGTAAATATGATAAAAACTTAGGAATAGGAACCCTAATATCTACAATGCTCCCATATTCCATAGCTTACTTTATCGCCTTAGTAGGTCTTTTAATAATTTGGTATTTAATTGGAGCTCCCATAGGACCTAATATACCTATATTATTATAGAAATGAATCCAAAGTACAATGGCTATATAGCCATTGTACTTTGGATTCATTTGTAAATTTTCATTTTAAAACTTTCTCAATTGTACCTCCTCCTATGACTTCATCTTTATCATAAAAAACCACCGCTTGTCCCGGGGCTATTGCCCTTTCCTTTTTATCAAATACCACTTTAACTTTTTTATCTTTATATGGATATATTATAGCCGGTAAGAACCAACCCCATTGGCATACTTTTACTTTAACTTTAAGTTTAGTTGTCACTTTATCATAAAGTGTAAAGTTACAATTTATAGCAATAAGTCCCTTTGAATAAGTATCTCTATCATCTCCTAAAACCACTTGATTCCTTTTAGGATTTATACTTATAACAAACTTAGGTTTATCAAACTTGACACCAAGGCCCCTTCGTTGCCCTATTGTATAATTAACTATTCCTTTATGTCGTCCTATAATATTTCCATTTAAATCTACAAAGTCTCCCCCTTTAACTCCATCTGGAGATTGTTTTGATAAATAGGATGTATAATCTTCATTAGGTATAAAACATATACCTAGACTATCCTTTTTCTTAGAAATATTGATATTTATTCCCTTCGCAACTTTTCGTACATCTTCCTTTGATTTAAATTCTCCTAAAGGTAATAATATGTGCTTTAATTGTTCTTGGGTAAGGGAGTGTAAAAGATAAGCTTGATCTTTCTTTTCCGATTCCCCTTTAAAAAGTCTATATTTATTAATATCTCCATCATACAATATTTTAGCATAATGACCAGTGGCTAGATAATAGGCACCAATACTATGGGCATACTCTAAAAACTTTCCATATTTAATTAGCTTATTACATGTCACACATGGATTTGGAGTTTTCCCATCTAAATATTTTTCTACAAATTCCCTTTTCACTGTATCATTAAAACTCGATCTATAATCAACTATATGATGGGAAATACCCAATGCTTTAGCAACTCTTTTGGCATCATCTATAAATGATGGTCTTATAATATTTCCTTTATTATCATATTCATCAAATAGATGTAACGTAGCTCCGATAACATCATACCCTTTGTTTTTAAGAATATAAGCTACTGTAGAACTATCTACACCTCCGCTTAATCCAACTATTACTTTATTTTTATCTAACATAATTTAACCACCACCATTTGTATAAAGATTTAGTGTGTATACTACAAACTATAGAATATTGTAATTACTCCATAGCTTATATTTAAAAGAATTTATAATCATTTAGCCCTTGCTTTTCTCTTTTTTTCTATCATATATAATCCATACATTAGTGTAGCTGCTCCTATAGCCAAAGTAAATGTAATAGGCCATACCATTCTAATGCTAAACTTTTCTATATATCCTCCCATAATCAGAGGTCCTACGGCATATCCTGCTCCTGTGATTATCGGTAATATTGAATTAAACCTACCTCTATGGGACATAGGTGTGTGATTTGCTATATATACCCCTGTATTTGTTACATTTAATATTTCACCTACAGTCCATATTACTGTGGATAGAAAAAATATCCAGTAACTATTTGCATAATATAACATACCAAAACCTATGGCACACATAATACCAGCCAAGGATATGTTTTGAACAGGTTTTAATTTTTTTGTAATAGATGTAATAACTGACGTTAATGCCACAACTACAACAGCATTGGTAGTCATAAGGGTTCCGTACATTTTCGATCCTAAATTGGCACCAAATATCTCTTTTACTTGTAGCGGAATGCTATATCCATGCTGAACAAATACAAAGGAATATATTGTTGCCACCAAAGAAAATGCAATTAATGACGGTCTTTTTATAAGTACTCTAATTATATTTCCCTTCTCTGCCTTTTCATCACTTTCAATTTTAGTACTTTCTATAATATCTTCATGGGAAGGTTTCGTCTCTTTAACAAATTTATAAACTAATATTAAAGATATAAATGTCGTTGTAGCATCACCATAGAAAATTAATGATGTGTAATTTTCATATAAAAAACCCGCTATCAGTGGTCCTATGGCAAAACCTACGTTTATACCTAAATATAATAAAGAAAATGCTTCCTTTCTATTACTTTCATCAGTCAAATCTGCCATCATGGCACTATTAGCCGGTTGAACAGCTCCTCCAAAAAAACTGGCCATTATTAGTAGCCAAGGTATTAACATAGAGTTTCCTAAAAAACCACATGGAACAAAGCATAAAGCTGCAAGACTTTGAAATATTAATATAATTTTCTTTCTACCTATTCTATCAGATAAAAATCCACCTAATAGTGATCCTGGTACTGATACCATTGCTGCCAAAAAGAAATACATACCTGCCTGTTGTTCCTTTATCCCCATTTTATCAGTAAGAAATAAAGTTAAAAAAGGATATACAAAGGCTCCCATACTGTTTATAATTCTTGCTATAAAAAGTATATATACACTTTGTGGCAGTCCCTTGTAATTATTGAATATTCTTTTTATTACCATCTATATCTCCCCCAAATTTATCGTCATTTTCTAAGTGTTGCCTTTAGCCTATTGGTATTTATTAACATATTCAAGCAGTCATTAATTGAATTTACCACGATGTCACTATTTAATAATAATTTCGATGAACAACCTTCTTTTCCTACAATACATATACCTACCCTAGCTTCCTTTATCATTAATACATCATTATTCCCATTACCAATGGCAATAACATTATTGCTGCCTAATCCCTTAATAAAATTCACCTTATCTTGGGTACCATTTTCCTTAGATATAATATGTAAATCCACATCAATCTCTTTTAGATTTTCCCTTGCATTGCCATATGTATCGGCAGTTAGTATATGTATATCAATCTCTTTTTTTAATAACTTAAGTTTTCCTTTTACATTATCACTTATTTTCCCATCAACAGCTATCGTTCCATTATAATCAAATACCAAATGGGAAATATTTAATTCTCCATAGGATGGAATATTTATCTTTATCATTATACCATCTCCCTTCCAAGTATAATTATAGCACTTTTTAGAGTTCTATATAAGTATTAGAATTTATGGAGAAAGTAAGGGACAGTTCATTTATTAATGCACGTATGAAAATTTATCTTTGGGCTAGAACCTTAGGGACAGTTCAGTTATTTATCTAAGTATATAAACTAAATTTTTGGCTATAATTATACTAATAAATTAATAAGGAGGATTTTTATGCCAAGAACAGCACGTAAAAAAAGTTTTGATTCCATCTTTCACATAATGGTTAAAAGTGTAGGTGATACAACTCTATTTAAGAAAGATGAAGATAGAGATATGTATTTAGGTATCATCAAGAAATATCAAAATATATTCGATTTTAAAGTATATGCCTACTGTCTTATGGATAGCCATGGTCATCTAATGATTGATGCCAATGGAGCAGATGTATCAAAATTTATGCAAAGGATAAACCAATCCTATGCTCAACGATATAATAAAAAGTATGAAAGATTTGGACATGTATTTGCCGATAGATTTAGAAGCGAAATAATAGATGATGATAAATATCTTCTCGTTTGCTTCGGCTATATACATAACAATTGTAAAGATATTCCTGGATGGAAAGGTAAAGAAGAAGAATATCCATATTCTAGTTTTAGTATCTATATGGGAATACATGATGACAAGTATAATATCCTAAGTAAACAATTTATGTTAGGTATATTTGATGAAAATAATGCTAAGGGGCTTAAGAAGTGTAGAATTTTTATGGCTGATTATATGAAAAGAGAAGATGATATTAATGTTAAAGAGCATATGTTTTTTAAAGATCAAAAAACAGATTATAGAAGTGAAAGACATATAATTCCTAGAGATTACTCTCCAGAGGATATTTTATCATTTATATCAAAACATACAAAGACTAATAAAAGAATTATTACTGAACCATACAATCGGAGTTCTACTGAAAGTAAGGCTTTATTTATACTGCTTATGACTAGATACTGTGATTTCTCTATAAAAGATGTATGCAACTTTATGGGTCATATAAGTCAATCTAGAGTTTCCAGTCTATGTAGTATGGGATCTCAATTAATAGATACTAATGTTAAATATCAAAACATACTAAAAACTTTTATAAAAAAAGAACGTATTTAGATAATATCGTCTGATTTTAGAACTTCTAATTTGAGCCATTTGTTTTATATGTAACATATTGGACAAGCATCTGACAAATTACCTAATTCAATTTTATTTTAAATAGTTTAACATAAAAATAGTCTATTTTATATCTATAGTATATAAACCAGTGTTAATATTTTAAGTTTGCAACTGAACCGTCCCTTAGTTTCCCTTATCTCTTTTTAAATTTAAATATCAACATTTTATTTTAATGTGAACTGTGCCTGTACTTTTTTCTTAAACCTAGATCTAAATAACAATCTAAGTTTAAATAATATATTCAATCTCCCCTTTTGGAAAAATTGTAGAAATGTTATCTTTGAAAAATTCTTTTATTTCTTCAATAGTGGTTTTCTTATATACATATTTACCATATCCAAACTGTCCATATTTATATTTTCGTTCATCTTCTTCCATCGGTAATGTTGTTTTGGGGAATACTTCTATTATTCTATTTTTAGCTGATGAAGTAAATCTATGGGATATAACTTCAAAGGTTATTTTTTCTTCCTTTTTATTATCCAATCCATTTGCTAATCTTTGAAGCATATCTTTATATTGTTCTTTCCAATCTGCATGGGTTATTACCGGTCCTATTATAAATCCCAGTTTATAGTTAGCATCTAAAATTTTTCTAGCAGCTTTTATTCTATATTCTAGACTAGCTGTATCGTGTTCATATTCATTTATGACGGTATCTGAATTTATACTAAATCTTATTGTTGTATGACCATTATGTTTTAATTTTAACAATCCATCTATATCATCAAATTTAGTCACAAGCCTTAATCTTCCTTTATCATTATCTCCTATAAACTCTATTGTTTTAGCTAAACTTCCTGTATATGGTTCAAATGGTATTGGATCAGAGGTGGCCGCTGATTCAAAGTAAGTTATTTCCGGTTTTCTTTTTTCTATATATTGTTCAGCCTTATCTAGTATTTCACTTACATTTGCATATATAGTAGTATAAGGTTTCTTTCCAAACCTCGTGTTTAAATAACAATACTCACATTTAGCAGAACAGCCAGACATTAAGGGAAGTTGGTAATGGGCTGATGGCTTACAACTTTGAAACTCTTGATTTTTCCTCACTCTAATAACTAATGTCTTTTTTCCTTCAACATATTTTTCAGTGGAAGATTCTCCTGGTATACCAGTAACTCTATTAGATTTAAGTATTTTGGTTTCTATGTCTTTGTCTTGAAATAGTTCGTATAATTTTTCACCTAATGGATATTCTAGAGCTTTCTTTTCAAAAAATACTCTTTTGGGTTTATACATATTTTTCTCCTTTACCTTATATTTAATAATATACTTAAATTTTGTCTTATTATTTTTTATCTTCTCATTAACTATTAGTTCCCAAACTTTATTATTAATATGTTATTTGACCACAAGCTTTATTACAAACTTTATAAGAAAATTTTTGAATATAAAATATAAAATTTGAAATACTATTGATAGAATGAGAATTAAATTTTTAAGGAGTGATTTTATGGATAGATTATCTCTTGTACTAGTAATCATAGGTGCCCTTAATTGGGGATTAGTATCTTTATTCCAGTTTGACCTTGTGGCTTCTTTATTTGGAGGGCAAGACGCAATACTTAGTAGAATAATATATGGTCTTGTGGGCTTAGCTGGATTATATGCCATAACATTATTATTTAGAGAACGTGAAAAAGTAGAGTAAAGTTAAAAACAGCCCTAGGGCTGTTTTTAACTTTACTCTACTTTAATTTTAAATCATATATTTCTGTTCTTCTATGTTTAAATGTAGGTATTTGTTCCCTTGTCTTATCTATTTTATCTAAATCTATTTCTGTTATTATTACTCCTTCATTATCCCCTAATCTCTCAAGTATACTCCCCCAGGAATCAACTATAATACTATTTCCATAGGAAGTATATGATGCTTCTTCGTTCCTAGCTGGAGCCGTACCTAACATATATATTTGATTATCTAAAGCTCTACTTCTAAATAATATCTCCCAATGGGCAGGCCCTGTGGTCATATTAAATGCTGCCGGTACAAATACTCCCCTAACTCCTTCTAATGCCATTATTCTAATAAGTTCTGGAAACCTTATATCGTAGCAAATACATAGTCCAAATTTGCCATATTTAGTATCAAATATAGTAACATCATTTCCCGGAGCTAATGTATCTGACTCTTTAAATGTAACTCCACCTGCTACATCTATGTCAAATAAATGCATTTTTCTATGCCTTCCTATTAGCTCTCCATTATAGTCAAATACAAAGCTTGTATTATAAATCTTTCCCTCTCCATCCTTTTCAGGAATGGAACCACCAACTAAATATATACCATTATCCTTGGCCATATTAGATAAAGCTTTTATGGTCTCACCAGTGGGATACGTTTCTGCAAATTTAGGAAAATAGCTATTATCATAGGGACAGTTAAACATCTCTGGTAAAACTACTATATTAACCCCTTTCTTTACACAGTCTTCTACCATAGCCTGTGCCTTACTAATATTTTTTCCTTTATCCCCAGTTACCGTCATCTGACATAACCCTACCTTAACTTTACTCAAACTAAAACCTCCTCATAAAATCTCAACTCTATTAATATATATACCACTTTCCCCTCAATCTATCCTTATAATATAAGATTCTTTCTATGCCTTAAAATTATATAATGGTTTTATTATATCTATAATTTCAACAGTATCTTCAATATTGCCTATTATCTCATCTATTGGTTTATATGCCATGGGAGCTTCATCTAAAGTAGACTCCTTTACAGATGTGGTATATATACCCTTCATACTATCTGTAAATTCATCGATACTAATGCTATCCTTAGCCTTGCTTCTACTCATTAATCTTCCTGCTCCATGGGGTGCCGAATAGTTCCACTCTGGATTCCCTTTTCCTATTGCTATAATACTACCATCTCTCATATTAATAGGAATCAATACCTTTTCTCCTTTTTTAGCCGATATAGACCCCTTCCTTAATATCCTACTTTCCATGTCAATATAGTTATGAATAGTTTGGAATTTATTTAATGTCCCAAAGTTTAAATCTAAACATTCCTCCACTATCCTTTTTCCCATAACTTCTCTATTTATATTTGAATATTGTTGTATAACCTCCATGTCATGTAAGTAATCTTCCATCAGTCTCCCTTCTAAATAACACAGCACTTTTGGTATTTTACATTGTCTTTTATGCTTTTCTCTTAACTTCGCTAATGCACCTTGTATCTCTTTTCTTCTTCCCTTTTCTTTATACGTTTTAATTAGTAATTTCTTTTCCTCTTCATATTTATTATCTAATCCACCATGATATTGAAAAGCCCTATTTTGATAATATGTTGCAACTTGATGTCCTAAATTTCTACTACCACTATGAATTACTAAGTATTTATTTCCACCACTATCAATATTAATTTCTATAAAATGATTTCCACCCCCTAGACTTCCTAGGGCTCTATTAAATTCCTTTGATGACTTTGGTATCTCCCTAAAACACTTTAACTGCTCTATCTTTTCTCTATAATTTATCTGAGGATGCTGATTAATATTAAAACCACTTGGTATATTTTTTTTTATATAATCATCAATTTTTTGAAAATCTAAATCTATATCTTCTAGCTCTATGGTTATCATTCCACATCCTATATCTACCCCAACCAGATTAGGTACTATTTTATCCTTTATAGTCATTGTAGTACCTATTACACATCCAGCTCCAGCATGGGTATCAGGCATTATTCTTATTTTACTATACTTAGTAAATTCTTGATTACACAATTCTAATATTTGTTTTTCTGCACTCTCTTCTATATTATCTGTATATACTTTTGCTGTATTATATTTCCCCTTTATTTGCTTCATAATATCATCCCCCTTATATTTAATTCCTTTCTTTTTTTATGGGTTTCTAAGTCTGCTAATCTAACAGAAATAGGAAGCTTACTTTCTTGATTAATCAAGTTATATACTATTTCAGTAGAAGTTTCTAAATCAATATAGTTACCACATGATATAAATATAGGTTTTACTCCTTTTCTTGTACGAAGTGCTCTACCATATACCTCTTTATTTATAATAATATCACTATATGAACCTTCATTGTCTGTAGGCATCTGAAAATCTACTCCACCAATTTTCAAATAACTTTTCGCCACCCCTATACTAGGTTTATTAATAAAAAATGATGCATGGGTTGCTATCCCCATGTGATTATAGTGTAAATAACCATTACCATCAAACATAAATATATCTGGCTCTAATTTTAACTTTTCTATAGCCTTAATTACCAAAGGTAACTCCCTAAATGCCAGAAACCCTGATATATATGGTATATCTATTTCTCCATAGCTACTTACCTTCTCAACTACTTTTTTTGTATTATAATCTATAATCACAATACAACATACTCCATATTGCCTATCTTTCATATTCCAATAAGCTAAATCTACTCCTGCTATTGTCTTTAAATTTGTTTTATCAAATGAATTCTTTAATTGAACCTTTTTTACTAAACTATTTTGTATATTAATGAATTCTGATTCTGAACTAACATTAAAACTATGAATTTTATTTATTTTCAAATTTAGTTTTCCCCCAGTTAATTATCTATGCTTTAATATATACTTAAATAACAGTAGCATATATAAACTTACACTTTATAATTTATTAATATAATTACTTAAATTTAATGTACTAACTTTTTATCGAATCTTATAACCAAATTTTATCATTTTATCTATAGTAAGGTAATGTCATTTTCCATGCTAATCTAAACTTTACTATCAAAATAACAGCAGTTTTATCTCTCCTTCTCCCAACTTGAAAAGCAGTATCTTTATCTTCTGATAAATGAACATACTGCCTATCTTGAGGTAATAATCTATTATTTTTAATTGACCTAATAAATCGCTTTGCAGTCCCATGATATAAATACTTAGGGGACTCAACTATTTGTTTTTGGATTTTTTTAGATATTAAATGACCCTATAAGGCTCTAATCCTATTATCTTCAATCTCATGACGTTTCTTATCGAATGCCTCTATCATTTTTATCAAGTTTTAATCCATATTTATCTGGACCATGCCTTAAAGCATAAGATATTTCTTTACTTAGCTCTAGATATTTCATTTTATCCTCTCCCTTTTACATTAAATATTAGTAAACAAATTTATTTTTAGTTCATTCCCCTAATTCATTATACTTTCATTAATTTAATGCCTACCTTCAATGATATTTTTTAAGCTAGATTGAATAATTAGTTTAATACCTAACTTCACTATTATCATCGACATTAATTAGATCAGTATATATACCTTATTTTTCTATAAAATGTTATAGATTCTATAAAAAATAACTATTATTATATAACAAAAGTCTATATCTATAACTTGTCCACTAAAAACTTTGATTTTTTTATATGCTGATATGTCCTTTGTTTCTGTATATGGTATATCCTATGGTATTGTTATACTGTCCCCTTTGACATACTGGAATAAAGTCTTATTCTATCTTTTAGTATATAACACACTTTTTTAATGTTTCTTCTTATCTATTTGATCCTGGAATTTCTATTATCATATCAATATCTAGCTCTTCTTTTAACATATTTTTAGCTACTTCTTGTCTTCCCTTTGTCACAGTCTTTAGTTTTATTTATCATCAATAACATCCACTATGAACGATAAATAATTTAAGGCACCTAAAGAATAACTAGTTATTCTTTAGGTGCCTTAAATTAACCTCTTCATTTTCTTAATGTTTTTCCCTATCTACTTTTCTCTTTAATTTCAATACTTCTTTTCTATTTAGTCCTGTAATATTCATTATTATTTCAATGTCTAATCCTTCTTTTATCATTTTCATAGCTACTTGTCTTTTTTCTTCATACCTTCCTTTTGACATCCCTTCTTTTAACCCTTGTTCTATTCCTTGTTCTATTCCTTGTCTCTTAATATTATCTAATGTCTTTTCTAAATTATGAACCATTATATCTACCTCCCTTTGATTTGATTCATCCAGTACTTTATCCACATCACTTTCATTACTTTTATCTAGCCTAGGCTTAATTATCTTTTTTAACCATTGCTTAAATACATCAAATTGCTCCGGACTTACTCTTTTTAATATATATTTTATTTTTGTTAACCTTCTTATTAACTCTTTTTGGTCTATTTCTTGGTCCAATAAAAATATTGATGACACTAAATTTGAAAGATTATATAACTCTTCTTCTTCATATCTATTTACATCAAATAGTATATAACTAAAATCTAGTATATTATCTTCAAATAACTCATATCCATTTAATATTTCCTTAAAACTTCTACAAGCTGTCCAGTTATTTTTTCCGTTGTATAAAACTATCGGTATAATAGCTGGTAATCTAAAGTCTTTTCTTCTTTTTTCTTGTTTTGTAGTATTTTTTAATATTTCTCTCCATATTTCTGCCATATAAAATAATAGTCTCATTGGCATCTGAAAGTCAACTTTAGATTGAAATTCTAATAATACATAGCATATTATTTCTTTTCCATCTATATTTACTTTTACAAAAATACCTATCTGTTTCTTTCCTTTTGTTAGCCAATCGCATACTTCTTCTCTACCTTTTTTAGTGAATACTTTTCTTGCACCCTTTGGTACAAACTCAAAGACACCAGAAAGCCCTACTGTAAATAATCCATCTGTTAAGGCTTCTTTTACACTTATCCCTTCACCT